>NZ_JAAGPN010000001.1:0-120534 GCF_017104805.1 Paraburkholderia sp. Ac-20347
TGCGGGTGCCGTCGGCGCAGCGCCGCAAGCTGCTGCGCGCGGGATTTGGCGGCGTGGCGCTGGCGCTTGCGGGCGTGGCGCTGCGCGAGGGCGTGCATCGGCTCGGGCTCGACGCGGACTGGCAGAGCGCGATCGGCGAACGGCGCACCGTGAGTCTCGCCGACGGCTCGCAGATGACGATCGACGCGGGCAGCCGGGTTTATCGCGTCGATCGTAGCGATCGCGGCGTGGCGTCCGGCGACCGCGTGCTGCGCGTGTCGGCGGGGCAGGTGCTCGTGCATATGCACGCGTCGCATGCGGGACTTCTGCGCAGCATCGAAACCGAACATGGCGTCGTGCAGACCGAAGGCGGCACGATCAACGTGGGGCGCATCTATCGGCATAGCGTGGTCGCGGTGGGAAAGGGCGAGGCCGTGGTCCTGCAGCCGGGACGCCCGGCGCTGCGCGTGGCGGCGGGCGAGAGCGTCGCGTTCTCGTCCGATGGCGCGCGTCGTCTCGCGCAGCCGTTCGATCTCGTGAGCGCATGGACGCGCGGTATCTTCGTCGCCGACAACGTTTCGCTCGACGCGCTCGTCGACGTCTTCAACCGCTACGAGCCGGGCGTGATCCGCGTGACGGGCGAGGCCCGCGAGGCGCGCGTGAGCGGTGTGTTTCTGCTCGGCGACATTCCGCGCGCGCTCACGCAGGTCGCGGAAAGCGCGCCGGTCCGGCTCACGCGCGTCGGTCCGTATCTGAGCGTGTTCAGCTAGATTTTTTCGCGTACGCGCTGACGCTTTGCGCGTCTCGTTGCACAAGGTGGGCAGAAGCCGCTCGCGCGGCTGTTCCCCTAACCGATGCAACGTGACGGAGTCCCCGCCGTGCGCAGATATTCTTTCGCCGTGCGCGTGCTGCCAGCCTTGCTGGCGCTGCTCGCCGCGTTTCCGTTGCACGCCGCGCCACGCACGATCCTGCGCGACGACTTTGCGTCGTTCGACGCGCGTCGCTGGATTGTGGAGGCCGAGCCTGAGTACGAGACTGTGCCATCGACGAAAGCGAGCATTGACTCGCATTCGTCACGCGCGTCGCCACCGGTCTACACCGATCACCACGCGCTGGTGCTCGACAGCGCGCGCGGCCTGACCGTCTGGCTCGACCGGCGGCTCACGGGCCACTACGAGATCACCTATACGCGCACCGTGGTCGATGCGGGCGGCGCGCATGATCGTGTCTCCGATCTGAACCAGTTCTGGCTGGCCAGCGCGCGCGGCTCGAACGGTCGCGTCGCGCCGTTCGGCGGTTCGGGTCGCTTCGAGGATTACGACGCGCTCGATCTGTTCTACGCGGGCATCGGCGGCAACGGCAACACCACGACGCGTTTTCGCCGCTACGACGGCACGAGCGCGCGTCCGCTGCTCGCGCAATACACGACGCCGCCCTGGCTGCTGCGTGCGAATCATCCGTATCGCGTGCGCATCGTCGTCGACGGGCGCGGCACGCGTTTCTATCTCGACGGCAAGCCGTATTTCGCGGCCTCGCCGCCGCTGCCCGACGCGGGTTGGTTCGGTTTTCGCTCGACGGCCTCGCGCCAGACCATCCGCGACTTCTCCATTCGCGCGCTGCCTTGAAGGCGTCGCGCGTTGCCACTGCTCTTCACTGTATGACGCCGATGATGACCTTCCCGCATTCCCTTCGCCCGCGCCGTGCGGGCCTTTCCTCTTTGTTGTTCGCCGCGCTCGCGCTGTTCGCCGCAACGGCGCATGCCGACGACGCCCCCGTAACGGTGAGCGAAGACGCTGGCACGATCACGCTCGACAACGGCATCGTGCAGATCCGCGTCGAACGCGACGACGGCTATCTCGCCGCGATCCGTCAACACGACGCGATGGGCTGGCACGACCTCGGCGTGACCGCGCAGCGCGCCGCCTACGAAGCGCATGGCGATGACTTCGAAAACGACCCGGAAAAAGCCATGTACTGGGACGCGAACGCCGACGTTGCGGTCGTGCCGCCGGGCTACAAGGAAGACAAGAAAGGTTATTTCCGCATGCGGCCCGGCGAGGCGCAGGTGAGCGTGGTGGCGAACACGCCCGAGCGCGCCGAAGTCAGCGTGCGTTCGCGCCCGACACCCGTGTTTCCGTTCGATATCGACGTGCGTTACACGCTATTGCGCGGCCATAGCGGCTTCTACGCGCAGGCCGAAGTGCATCACGGCGCGGATCAACCGGCGGCGACCTTCTATCAGAACCGCTTCGTCGTGAAGACGGTGATGGACGGCACGTTCGATCACTGGGCCGTGGGCGACGGCAAGTTCGTGCCGATTCCGCAAGGCGCGATCAGCCGCGAACTGAGCGACGCGACCTTCCAGCTCGACGACGGCACGATCAAGACCAAGTACATGAATTCGGTGTTCTGGTCACAGGTGCCGGTGTACGGTTACGTGGGCGCGCAGCGCGGCCTCTGGATGATCGAGGCGAGTCCCGAGTATCACAACGGCGGGCCGGTCAAGCAGGGCCAGACGCTGCACGACAACGTGTTGCTGCGGGTGCTCCAGTCGGTGCACTTCGGCGCGTCGGCGGTCGTGCTCAAGGACGGCGAGGACTGGCGCAAGGTCTACGGTCCGTTCCTCGTCTACGCCAATCGCGCCGACGGCCCCGCCGCGCTGTGGGCCGACGCCGAACGCCAACACGCGAGCGAAGTCGCCGCGTGGCCGTACACGTGGGTCGATACGCCCGCGTATCGGCAGACGCGCGGCGAAGTGAGCGGCAGCGTGAATCTGGCAAATGATGCATCAAAGCCCGCATCAAAGCCCGCATCGAAGCCCGCATCGAAGCCCGTGACGCACGCGTGGGCGATCCTGTCCGACCCCGGCGTGCCCTGGAGCGCGCAGAACAAGGGCTACGCATTCTGGAGCGCGCTCGACGACGTGGGTCATTTCGATCTACACAACGTGATTCCGGGCGTCTACGATCTGCATGTGAGCGGCGCGGATCAACCCGAGGACCTCGTCGTGCGCAATGTGCGCGTGGGCGCGGACCAGCATCTCGATCTCGGCGCGATAACGTGGCCCGTCGAGGAGCCGGGCGTGCGCCTCTGGCAGATCGGCCGCTTCGATCGCTCGGCCGCGGAATTCCGCAACGGCGACGACGCGCGCAACTATCAGATGTTCCGCCGCTATCCGAAGCAGTTTCCGCACGATGTCGATTTCGTGATCGGCAAGAGCGATCCCGCGCGCGACTGGAATTACGCGCAATGGACCGTCTACGCGCAACGTCCGGACTGGCGCATTCATTTCGATCTCGACCGCGCGCAATCGGGCAAGGCCACGCTGACGATCGGCTTTGCGTCCGCGCAGCCCGAGCAGGGCAAGACGCTTACCGATCTGCGCGTGGCCGTGAACGGCACCGAGGTCGCGCAGATCCGTCTGCCCAAGACGGGCACGGCGGGTTATCGCGGCAGCGCGCAGGATTCGCCGTACAACGTGCGCGCGATCGTGTTCGATGCGGCGTTGCTGAAGGCGGGCGAGAACACGGTGAGCCTCTATCACGCCGACGGCGTGCCCTACGCGCGTTTCACGCTCGCGGGCCGCGATCAGCGCGTGCCGGCCAACACCACGCCGGGCCAGGTGATGTACGACGCGCTGCGGCTCGACGTGGACACACATGCGGACAAAAACGCCGCCGTATCCAACCCCTAAGCGCTCTGCCGCGACGCCAGCAGCCAGTTCGCGAGCCGCTGCGCGCCGTCGGGCAATTCGGCGTCGGCGCGCCAGCAGAGATAATAGTGACGGCCGTCGTCGAGTTCGTGGTCGAACAGCTTGCGCAGCGCGCCCGACGCCAGCTCGCGCGAGATCAGCGGCGCGCGCAGCAAGGCCGCGCCGAGGTCGGCGAGCGCGGCGCTCAAGGTGAGCTGGCCGTCTTCGAACAGCGGGCCTTCGACGCGCGTCATGTGACGCGCGCCCACGCTTTGCAGCCAGTTGACCCAGGTGCTGCGGTCTTCGTCGTGCACGAGCGGCACGCCGACGAGATCGGCGGGTTTGCGCAGCGGCCCGTAACGCTGCAGGAAGCGCGGCGTGCAGACCGGCACCACCGCGCCCGACATGAGCGGCGTGCTCGTATAACCGACCCAGTCGCCCGTGCCGAAGCGAATCGAAAGATCGGCCGCGTCGCTGCGGTAATTGCGGTGATTCGCGTAGAGCACGGTTACGTCCACGTCTTCATTCGCCGACAGGAAGTCGTGCAGGCGCGGAATGAACCAGCCCATGCCGAACAGCGGAATCAGGCTGATCGTGATCTGCCGGCGCGACGAACGCTCGCGCACGAAGCCCGTCGCGCTGCGCAGCACCGAAAACGCCGCGCTGATCGAACGGTAATAATCGCGGCCTTCGTCGGTGAGCACGAGCGAGCGGCCGTTGCGCACGGTGAGCGGCGTCTGCACGAACGACTCCAGCAACTGAAGCTGATGGCTCACGGCCGAGGGCGTGATATCGAGCTCCTGGGCCGCCGTGCTCACCGAGCCGTGGCGCGCGAAGGCCTCGAAGGCGCGCACCGCGCGCAGCGGCGGATCATCGGAGAGTTGCTGAATTTTTTTCATGTGTCGAATTATATCGAACGCACGATGCGTCGGGCATTCCTTATTTTGTATCGATAAATCAGTTATTTAAGTGCAAACTGAGCGGGCTGACATAACGATAGAACGAAAGGTCATTTAAGCGTGCGTGGGCCAAACCTTAATCTTTTTCAACTTTCGGAGCTCGCGTAACAGACGCCGGCTTCCTGACTCAACGTATAAGACACGCCCACACGCTCATGAAAAAGAACGCTTTGTTGTTGCCGCTCGCCGCGCTCGCTGTCTCCGCTTTCGCGCCCGGCGCGCACGCCCAGGACGAACAGGTCGTGCTGATCGGCCTGGCCGCGCCGCTCACCGGCGCATCCGCGCGGATCGGCAAGGATCTGGAAAACGGCGCGCAGCTCGCCATCGACGACGCCAACGCGAAGCATCCCACGCTCGGCGGCAAGCCCGTGCTCTACAAACTCGTGAGCGCCGACGATCAGTCCGATCCGCGCACGGCCGTGACGGTCGCGCAGCAACTCGTCGAGCGTCATGTGGTGGGCGTGGTCGGCCACTGGAACACCGGTTGCAGCGTGCCTGCCGCGCGCGTCTATCACGACGCTGGCATCGCGCAGATCGCGCCGGCTTCCACGGGCCATCAGTACACGCTGCAGGGCTTCGACACCTCGTTCCGCATCATGGGCCACGACGACGACAGCGGCGCCTACACCGGCGCTTACGCCGTGAAGACGCTCAAGGCGCAGCGCATCGCCGTGATCGACGATCAGACCGCCTTCGGTGCGGGCCTCGCGAACCAGTTCATCAAGGGCGTGCAGGCCAACGGCGGCACCGTGGTCGATCATCAATATGTGACCGACAAGACCATCGACTTCAGCGGCGTGCTCACGGAAATCAAGGGCAAGCGCGCGGATCTGGTGTTCCTCGGCGGTATCGACGTGGAAGCCGCGCCGCTCGTGCGCCGCATGCGTCAGCTGCATATTCAGGCGCCGCTGCTGGGCGCGGGCGGGTTCGTCAGCCAGACCTTCCTGAAGCTCGCCGGTCCGGCGGGCGAGGGTGTGACGGCGCTGGAGCCGGGCCGTCCGCTCGACCGCATGCCGGGCGGTCCCGCCTTCGACGCGCAATACCGCGCGCGCTGGCATGCGCCGATCGAACTGCACGCGCCGTTCGCCTATGACGCGGCCGCGACGTTGATCGCCGCCACGCAGCAGGTGAATTCCGCCGATCCGAAGAAGATCGTCGCCGCGCTGCATTCGATTCGCCGCGACGGCGTGACCGGCACGATCGCCTTCGACGCGCAAGGCAATCTCAAGGATCCGGCGTACACGATCTATCAGGTGCGTGACGGTAAGTGGGTTGTGGTCGATGTGCTGGGCGGCGGGTCGTCGGCGCAGGCTGCGAAGCCCGCAGTTGCGAAGACCGCCGCAAAGACTGCAGCGCGCTGAGCGGAGCGAGGAGAACACAGCATGACGCAAACTCATCACGAAGGCGGCGCGGAAGAAGTTAGTTCGCAGGAAGTCAACGTCAACGGCGTGACGCTTGGCATTCTCGAACGCCGCCGTATCGAAGCGGAAATCATCAAGCCGATCTACGAGATCATGAAGCGCGAATTCGGCGTGGAGCGCGCGCAGGCCGTGATCGGCGAAGCGGTGCGCGGCGCGGCGGTGAATGCAGGTCGTGAGTTCGCGGCGCGCGAGCCGAATGGCGCGAGCATCGCGTCGTTCGTGGCATTGCAGGTGCTTTGGGAAAAGGACGACGCGCTCGATGTCGAAACGCTGCGCGCCGACGACGAAGCCTACGACTACGACGTGAAGCGCTGCAGCTACGCAGAGATGTATCACGCGATGGGGCTGGGCGAAATCGGCCATCTGCTCAGTTGCGCGCGCGACAGCGAGTTCATCGCGGGCTACGAGCCGGGCGTCGAACTCACGCGCACGAGCACCATCATGCAGGGCGGCAAGCGCTGCGATTTCCGCTATCGCGTGCGCGATGCGCAAGGCGGTACGCATGGCTGAGATCGATACGCCCAACAAGCTCGATACGCTTGAAACGCGCGCCGCGTTGCGCGTGAATGGCCCACGTTTGTGGGACTCGCTCGAACGCATGGCGCGCATCGGCGCGACGCCCAAAGGCGGCGTCTGCCGTCTTGCGCTGACCGAACTCGATCGTGAAAGCCGCGATCTGTTCGTGCAGTGGGCGCGCGAAGCGGGTTGCGAAATTCGCATCGACCGCATCGGCAATATCTTCGCGCGACGCGCGGGCCGCGATGCGAATGCCGCGCCTGTGCTGACCGGCTCGCACGCCGATACCCAGCCGACCGGCGGCCGTTACGACGGCATCTACGGCGTGCTCGGCGGGCTCGAAGTGCTGCGCGCGCTCAACGACGCGAACGTGCAGACGGAACGGCCCATCGAAGTGGTCGTGTGGACCAACGAGGAAGGCTCGCGCTTCGCGCCCGCGATGATCGCGTCGGGCGTCTACGCGGGCGTTTATCCGCTCGATTACGGACTCTCGCGCAGCGACGCGTCGGGCACGACGATCGGCGAGGCGCTTGCGCAGATCGGCTATGCGGGCGACGCGCCCGTGGGTGGCACGGCGGTGCATGCGGCGTACGAACTGCACATCGAGCAGGGCGCGATTCTTGAACGCAGCGGCAAGACCATCGGCGTCGTTACGGCGGGGCAAGGGCAGCGCTGGTACGAGATCGAACTCGACGGCGTCGATGCGCATGCGGGCACCACGCCGATGGATCTGCGTCGCGATGCGCTCGTGGGCGCGGCGCGCGTCATCACGTTCGTGTCGGCGCTCGGGCGCAGCTATGCGCCGTACGGACGCGCCACGGTCGGCATGATCGAAGCGAAACCGAACTCGCGCAACACGGTGCCGGGACGCTGCTTTTTCACGGTGGAGTTTCGTCATCCCGAATCGGCGACGCTCGCTGAAATGGACGCGAAGCTGCGCGAGGAACTCACGCGCATCGCGCACGAAGAGCAGCTTGGTCATCGCATCGAGCAGATCTTCGATTACGCGCCCGTGCCGTTCGCGCCGGAATGCGTGGAGACGGTGCGCCGCGCGGCACAAGCGCTCGATCTTTCGCATGCGGATATCGTCTCCGGCGCGGGCCACGATGCGTGCTATCTCGCGCGCGTTGCGCCCACGGGCATGATTTTCGTGCCCTGCATCGACGGCCTGAGCCACAACGAAGCCGAAGCGATCACGCCCGAATGGGCCGAAGCGGGCGCGAATGTGTTGCTGCATTCGATACTCGCCAGCGCGGGTTGAATCGTCGCCGTTTAATCTGCTGCGGCGGACGAAAACACGCGGACCATATTACGCGCTGAGAATTGCTTATTCCACTGCGTAATTTAAGGGGTTTTCAGGCGAATCGGCGCTCAGCGCGTTGCGCCGATTCGCGCTAAGGTGTGCCTTTTCGTTTCCGCGAGAACGTCATGGCCCACAGTCGTCAATTGCGTCAATTGCATCTGGGCGCCTTCATGCGCCCCGTCAGCCTGCATACCGGCGCGTGGCGTTTTCCGGGCGCATGGCCCGATGCGAATTTCAATTTCGCACATCTGAAACGTCTCGCGCAAACGCTCGAAGCCGCGCGCTTCGACGCGTTTTTCATGGCCGATCATCTGGCCGTGCTGAACATGCCGGTGAGCGCGCTCAAGCGCGGCCACACCGCGACCTCGTTCGAACCGTTCACGCTGCTTTCCGCGCTCGCGGCCGTGACGTCGAAGATCGGCCTCGTCGCCACCGCGTCGACGACCTTCGATGCGCCTTACCACGTCGCGCGCCGTTTCGCTTCGCTCGATCATCTGAGCGGCGGACGTGCCGGCTGGAATCTCGTCACCACCTCGCATCCCGATGCCGCCTTGAATTTCGGCCTCGACGAACATGTGGAGCACGACGAGCGCTATCGTCGCGCGCGCGAATTCTTCGACATCGTGACCGGCCTCTGGGATAGCTGGGACGACGACGCTTTCATACGCGACGTCGCGAGCGGCGAGTATTTCGATCCCGAGAAAATGCACGTGCTCGATCACAAAGGCGAGCACTACTCGGTGCGTGGGCCGCTCAATATCGCGCGGCCGCCGCAAGGTTGGCCCGTGATCGTGCAGGCGGGATCGTCGGAAGCCGGACGCGAACTCGCGGCGCAAACCGCCGAGGCCGTGTTTACGGCGCAGCCGGATCTGGAGACGGGCAAGCGATTTTATGCGGACGTGAAAGGGCGTCTCGCGCGCTACGGGCGCGAACGCGATCATCTGAAGATCCTGCCGGGCGCATTCGTGGTGGTCGGCGAAACGCTCGACGAGGCGCGCGAGAAGCGCGCGCTGCTCGACACGTTCGTGCATGCGGAAAGCGGGATTGCGTCCTTGTCGATCGCGCTGGGTCACGATGTTTCGCGCTTCGATCTGGACGGGCCGCTGCCGGACATTCCCGAAAGCAATGCGAGCCGCTCGGCGCGTCAGCGCGTGGTGGACTGGGCGCGCGAAGAGAACCTGACCGTGCGCCAGCTCGCGCAGCGCGTGGGTGGCTATTCGGGACTGGAGATGGTCGGCACGCCCGAATCTATCGCCGACGAGATGGAGCAATGGCTCGTGCAGGAAGGTAGCGACGGCTTCAACGTGATGTTTCCGTTTTTGCCTGCGGGCGTGGACGATTTCGCGTTGAAGGTCGTGCCCGAGTTGCAGCGTCGCGGTATTTTCCGGCGCGAATACACGGGCGAGACGCTGCGCGATCACCTCGGTCTGCCGCGCCCCGCGAACCGCTTTTTCGCGCGTTGATTCGTCGGAGTTTCGTCAGAAAAACGCGCCTGTTGGCGGCAGTTGACCGTTCAGCAGATTCTGGCCGAGCAGCCGCTCCTTGTAGAGACGCGGATTGTGCGAAGCGATCACCTTGATATTGCGCCAGTGCCGGTCGAGCGCGGCGACGCTCGACACGGCCGAACCCGAACCGAGGTCGATGAGCCAACTCGCCACTTGCGGCGCGAGATCGTCGATCACGACCTTCGCTTCGGACGCGGCGAGCGTCGCGGCCAGTGTGCTCGCATATTCGTCGGGCGTGCCGTGGTGCGTGAGGGCGTCCTGCAGCGCCTGCACGGCGCGGTCCGCAGTGGCTTCGATACTCGCTGCGTAGGCGCGGATGCGGCCGAGCAAGGCCTGTAACGCGGGCTCGTCGGCGGGCTGCGCGGCTTCGCCGTGGTAGAAGTTGCGCTGTCGCGTGCGCAGCACGTCGACAGCATCCCACACCACGCGCCGCGCGATCCCCGCGATGCAGTTGCTCAGATAGACCTGGTGGAACGTGAAGCCCCACGGCGCGGCGTCGGGCTCTTTGGGCGGGTCGGGCGGATAGACGTGCTCGGGCCGCACCACGACATCGCGAAACCGTGCCGTGCCCGAGCCGGTGAGGCGCTGGCCGAAGCCGCGCCAGTCGTCTTCGGTGGCCACGCCGGGGCCGCGTTCGAGCACGTATTGCACGGTCGCGTTCGCGCGGCTTTCGATCGCCTGGCCGACGAAGGCGTCGTTGTAGAGATTGCCCGTGGCGTAGACCTTGTCGCCCGATCCCCGGTAGACCTGCTTGCCCGCATCCCATTCGAGCCGGCTGAGCACGCGGCTCGAGCGCGCGCCCGCGGCTGTCGCATCGCTCTCGACGAAACTGAGCCCGACGGTCTTGCGCTGCCGCGCGAGATCGAGCACGTGCGCATGGAACGGATGCTCGCGGCGCTGCAACGCCGCTTCGACTTGCCAGAGATGATTGCGAAACGCGTGAGCGATGTTCGAATCGGCGGCGGCGAGATCGCGCGCGACCGTAAAGAGCCCGCTCAGCGACACGCCGTGGCCGCCGTCTTCGACGGGCAGACGTAGCGCGCCAAAGCCGAGCGCTTTCAGCGTGGCGATGGCTTCATGCGGCAGACGTTGCTCGCGTTCGCGTTGCGCCGCCGTCGCGGCGATCTCGTTGATCGTCGCCGCGAGTCCGAGCGAGGCGGACAGCGCGGAGACCTGCGCGACCGGATTCGCGGCCTGCGTGGAAGATTCAGCCATACATTTTCCTGTTCATGGCGCAGCGGGCTGCGCCGGGACGGCCCGCCTGGTGCCGGTTAGTGCCGGTTCGTGCCTCAGACCTTGACGCTGTAATCGGCGACCTTGATCGGCGCGCTGATGATCTTGCGTTGCGCGAGCCAGTCGGCCGCGCGCTGGAACTGCGCCATGAAGGCCGCGTCGTCGGGTTCGTGAAACTGGTTCACGCGCTTGAGACTCGCGAGATAGTCGCGGACCTGATCCGGATATTTCGCTTCACGTTGCACGAGCCGTTCCGATTCCTCGGGATGCTGCGATTGCCACGCGCCTTCGACGTAATACGCATCGAGCACGGCGCGCACCAGTTCGGAGTTTTCTTCCGTGAATTTTCGGCGCGACACCAGCGAGCTGTAGTCGATCAGGAAGTCGAGATCGCGTCCTTCGTTGAAGATGTCTTTCGCGTCGTTTGCATAACGCGCGATATCGACGGCGGGCGACCACATCGACCACGCGTCGACGCGGCCTTGCGCGAACGCGGGCGCTGCATCGGGCGGATTCAGATAGACGAACTCAACCTTGCTGCGATCGACATGATTTTTTTCGAGCGCCGCGATCAGCAGAAACTCGCCGAGTCCGGAACGGTTCACCGCCACTTTGCGGCCCGCGAGATCGGCGACCGAATTAATCTTGCTGCTCTTCTTCACGATGATCGCGGTAGAGCGCGGCGAGTACACGTCGAAACCCGTGAAGACGATGGGCGAACCGGCCAGCATCGCGGCGAGCGCGGGCGTAGTCGATCCCCAGAAGCCGAAATCGGCGCTGCCGCCCACCACGGCCTGGATCGAGGGCGCGTGGTTCGGGAAGGGACCGACCCATTCGACCTTGATGTTTTTCGCGGCCAGCGTTTTCTCGAACACGCCGCGCTGCTTCGCGATATCGGGCAGCGCGCCATAGCCCCAGCCGATGCGCACGGTGTCGGTGTTGCGCGTGAGTTTGGCTGGCGGCGTAGCTTGGGCCGCTTGGGCGGCTTGAGCTGCGGGAAGCAGGCGCGCGGCGGCCGCGCCGGCCAGCAGTCCACCCGCCGCGCGCAACAGGCGACGGCGAGTCAGTGAAGCGTCGTTCATTCGGTATCCTTGTTAATTATGTAGCGTGTTTCAGAGCGTCAAAGCCTCAGTGCTCCTGCACGCCGAGTTCCGCGAGGAGCGTCTGCCGCAAGGCGTGCGGCGTGTGATCTTCAGGTTGAAACGCGGCCGCGATTCGCCCCGCACGCATGACGAGAATGCGATCCGCGAGCACGAGCGCTTCGTCCACGTCGTGCGTCACGATGAGCACGCCTGGCGCGTGACGTGCCACCAGCTCCTTGACGAGCCCGTGCATCTTGCGGCGAGTGAGCGCGTCGAGCGCGGCGAACGGCTCGTCGAGCAGCAACAGCGCGGGATCGCGCACGAGCGCGCGAGCGAGCGCGACACGCTGCGCCTGACCGCCGGAGAGATGGCGCGGCCAGTCAAGTTCGCGTCCTGCGAGGCCGACTTCGGCCAGCGCGTGCGACGCGCCGCTGCGTCCGATGCTCGATTCGTGGCCGAGCGCGACGTTCTCCCACAACGTCGCCCACGGCAGCAGACGATGCTCCTGAAACACCACGGAAGGCCGTGCGGGCGCGCGAATCTGTCCCGCGTCCGGTGTGTCGAGGCCCGCGAGCGCGCGCAGCAGCGTGGTCTTGCCGCAACCGCTTTCGCCCAGCAACGCGACGAATTCGCCCTTGCGAATATCGAGGTCGAGTGCGTCGATCACGACGCGCGAGCCATATCGGCGCTGAAGTCCGCGTACGGATACGGCCAGTGTCGAGTCGGCGGAGGCGGTTTCGATGTCGTTGTCGATATTGTTGCCGCGCTGAACCGAGGCGTTCGCGCGCGGCGACAAAGTGGCGGAAGCGCTCATGCTTTTTCTCCCTTCGTGTAATTCGCGTGCCACGACAGGAAGCGCGTTTCGAGCGCGCGAACCAGCGCGTCGGCGACCACGCCGATGATCGCGTAAATAATCATGGTCAGCACAATGACGTTGGTTTGCAGGAATTCGCGCGCGTCCATCGCGAGAAAGCCGATGCCTTTGGTGGTCGCGAGTGTTTCGGCGATCACGAGCGCGAGCCATGCGTGGGCGAGCGCATAACGCACGCCGGTGAGGATGGCGGGCATCGCGCCCGGCAGAATGATGCGTCGCACGACGGCGGGCCATTTCATGCCGATCACCTTGGCCAGTTCCATCAGCTTCGGATCGATCTGGCGAATGCCGAGCATCGTGTTGATATAAACGGGAAACAGCACGGCGAGCGCGACGAGAAAAATCTTCGCGCCTTCGCCCACGCCGAACCACACGATCACCAGCGGCAGCATCGCGAGAAACGGAATGGCGCGCACCATCTGGATCGAGCGGTCAAAAAGGGCTTGCGCGAGCCGCGAAAAGCCAACGAGCACGCCCAGCGCCAAACCGATCGTGCCGCCGATCAGAAAGCCGGTCAGCGCGCGCAGCAGCGACACGCCGAGGTGCACGAAGAGGTCGCCGCTGCGCGCGAGATTCCATGCGGTTTCGGCGACGCTGCTGGGCGACGGCAGCACTTGCGGTTCGATCCAGCCCACGCGCGCGGCGAACTCCCAGATCGCGAGAATCAGAATGGGGATGGCCCACGAGAGCCGGTTGTAGAAGCGGTCGCCGCTGAATAGCGAGGTAGCCCGCGACGGTGAGAGGTCGCGATGCGAGGAAGAGGTGACGTCAGCCATGTCGGTTCCGTGATGGAGATGAACGGAGATAACCGTGGGTAAAAAGCCTTCCATGCGGTTGGCTGCGAGGCAGGGTTCGCCCGACATTCGGGGGAGCGGCGGTTGTCCGCACGCTGTATTGCAAAAATCCGCGTTTGTGCGCCATGAAGCTGGCTATTAAAAGCGCATAGGCATGGCGCTGACAAACGGTTTTTTATGCTTTGCTTTTCGGAAATGCTGCGCTGGAAATCACACTTGACTCATGCGCGTGTTGCATGATTAAATGTGAAAAATATGTTTGTAGGGAATGGTGATCGCGCGCTGCTCAGCCGCTGTCGAGTGGCCTGACTCGACAGCCTTCGCCGTTATTTGGCGGTTTGCGCCGGAAAGTAATCGGGCAGGCGATAGCCCTGATACGTGGCGTTGCGCAGGATGGCGGTGCGAAAGGCGTCGGCGCGATAGGCGGCCACAATATCGGCGGTTGCCTGTGAATTTCGGTTCGATGCTTTCACGACCACCTGGTTCACATACGGCGACTGCATGTTTTCGAGCGCCAGCGCTTCAGTCAGCTTGTGGCCGCTGGAAATGGCGAAGTTGCCCTGAATCGCCGCGAAATCCACGTCTTCGAGCGCACGCGGCGCCTGCGCCGTATCGAGCGGCACGATGCGAATCCCGGCGGGATTGGCGATCACATCATGTTCGGACACATCCACGGGATTGGGATTCTCGCGGATGCGGACCCATCCCACCGCCTGCAATATCTTCAGCGCGCGTTCGAGATTGACGGGGTCGTTCGGCACGGCCACCGTGGCGCCGTGCTTCACATCCGATAGCGCATGATGGCGCGTCGAATAGAGGCCCATCGGCGGCGTCGGCACCTGCACGACGCCCACGAGGTCCGTGCCGTTGCGGTCGTTATAGGCTTTCAGATAGACGCTGTGCTGCATTACGTCGGCGGCAATTTCGTCGTGCCACACGGCCTGATTCGCTTCGAGCCCCGTGCTGAAATTCACGTACTGCACGGTGTAGCCCTTGAGCTTGAGCTGCGGCTCCACGCCTTCGCGGAATTCATCGGCATACGGACCGGGAACGAAGCCCACGCGCAATACGCGCGGCGCGGTGTCGGCTGCGTGCGTGGCCGGCGATTGCAGCGCGAACAGGGCAATCGTGGCGAGTAACGTTCGTGTGAATAATCGATGCCGCATGATGGCTCCTTGCACGTGGGCTGAATGAAGTCATCGATTATTCGTAAGCGCCGGGCGCGCGGTCAAACAACGAAAAGTGCAATGCGTTCGTGCGCGCGTGGTTTGCTTCGACGCTGTGGTTACGCAGCGGTTACGCAGCGCGCGCCATGACGTGCGAGTCCAACGCAGGCGCAGGCATAACCACATGCCAATTCGGTGGTTAGATGCATGCCGCCGTCTCCCTATACTTTTTCTCCTGGTGAATTTCGCGTTTCGGGAGTGCGAGCGAGATGAGTAGAACTTCGGCGGCCAATACACCGCGCCAGTTGCATCTGAACGTCAATATTCTGCACTCGGGTTTTGTGCCGTCGGCATGGCGTCTCGACGATGCCGATCCGCGCGCGTTCGTCGATGTCGCGCATTACGTGCGCGTCGCTCAACTCGCCGAACGCGCGAAGTTCGACGCGGTCTTTCTCGCCGACAATGCGGCTATCGTCGATCAGATCGACTTTCGTCCGATCACCGCGCTCGAACCGACGATTCTGCTCGCGAGCATTGCCGCGGCGACCACGCATATCGGCGTGATCGGCACGGCGTCGACGAGTTATAACGAGCCGTATAACATCGCGCGCCGCTTTGCCACGCTCGATCATGTGAGCGGCGGGCGCGCCGGCTGGAACGTCGTGACGACGGCCGATCTGCCCTCGGCGCGCAATTTCGGCCACGATACGGTGCCGGACCACGCGCAGCGCTATGCGCGCGCGGCCGAGTTCACCGAGGTGGTCAAGGCGCTCTGGGATAGCTGGGACGATGATGCTTTCGTCGGCGACAAACAGGGCGGCCGCTTTATCGACGTGACGAAAGTGCGGCCCGTGGCGCACGAAGGGCGCTTTTTCAAGGTGCAGGGGCCGCTGAATCTGCCGCGCTCGCCGCAAGGGCACCCGGTGCTGGTGCAGGCCGGTGCGTCGGGCGATGGCCGCGATCTCGCCGCGCGGCATGCGGAGGCGGTGTTCTCGGCGTCGCAATCGTTCGAGGAGTCGGTGGCGTACCGGCGCGATCTTCACGCCCGCGCCGCGGCTTACGGGCGTGCGCAAGGCGTGCAGGTGCTGGCGGGGCTCACGACCATCATCGGCGCAACCGAAGCGGAAGCGTTAAAGCGCCGCGATGAACTCGTCGATCTGATTCCGTGGCGCTACAGTCTCGCGCGGCTGGCCGGCACGCTGGGCATCACGCCGGACCAACTCGCTCTCGACGCGCGCCTGCCCGACAATCTCGCGCTGCCGAACGGCGGCAACGGCAATCACACGTTCTTTCACGCGACGCTGGCCGAGGCGCGGCGTGGCGGTTATACGGTGCGCGAGCTGATTCGCGCGCTTGCGGGCGGCGGCGGGCATCGCGTGATTGTCGGAACGCCCGAGCAGATCGCCGACGATATCGAACACTGGTTCAAGGGCGAAGCCGTCGACGGTTTCAATCTGATGCCGGACGCGTTGCCGGACGGTCTTGCTGCATTCGTCGACGGCGTGGTGCCGATTCTGCAGCGGCGCGGACTCTTTCGAACCGAATACGCGGGCGGTACCTTGCGCTCGCATCTCGGTCTCGAGCGGCTGACGCGGGTCGACGTAACGGTGTAACGACGTGACGACTTAAATGCCTGTGATCCGGCTGCGTATTGCATAAGTATTCCTGAAATGCTTGGTTGTCCGATGAAATATCGAGGAATAGATTGGACCTTATGCAATGCCACGGAGGCGTCGTTATGTCGATTCCGATTTCATCCCTGTTTTTCAAGGTATTCCGCAGCGAGCCTGCGCGTTCACGCGACATCGTTGAAGCGAAAAATGCGCGCGAGGAAACGCACGAACGCGTGGAGCGCGCCGCGCTCTATGCGCGGCACGGATACTTTCACTTGAGCTATACGCCGCTGCTTTATCCCTTCGTTCCGGAAATCCCGCTCGAATAAGCGCGATCATCGTCCCTGCGCTTGCCTGCGCGTTTAATCTCGCGCGTCGGCAAGCGTCACGTCTTTTCAGTCCCAGAAAACAAGTGCGCGCAATTCAATACTGCGACGCGGCGCGGCGTCCTCCGGCGTGTGCGGATCGTCGAAAGCCGTGTGCGCGGTGAATCGCGCCGTCCCTTCCTCGCGCGAATCGTAGATCTTCAGCAACAGCACTTCGTCGGCACGCAGACGGGGAAAATAAAACCAGCGATGTCGCGCGTTCGCGAGAAACGAATACGTTTCCCCGGTTTTGTCGCGGTAGACGAGATCGGTGGGCACGAGATCGTCGGGCGCAATGGAGCGTGCGTCGCAGAGCGCGAGCGGCAATTGCTCGACTTCGTTCAAGGGCCGCCACAGATTGATGATCGCGAAGCGCCGCTGAAGACGCTGCGCGGCTTCGTCCGCGTTCAGATGATCGCGGACGCGCCTCGGCCCCGAAACGAAAGTCTGATCGTTATGCACGCGGCGTACCGGTTCGCGCAGCGCGGCGTTGTCGCGCGAACCGCGTGCGCTGTCGCGCAGCGTGTGATCGAAGATCACGACTTTCGCGGCGCCCGTAACCGTGCGCAGCAGCGCTTCGGCTTCGGGCAGATAGACGTCGCGAATCTGCGCCTCGTCGCTGAAATCGTGCAGCGCGCTCGCATGCGCCACGTGCTGGAAGCCTTGCGTGTCGAGCGAAATACCGCCGCTTTGCGCGAGCGGGCGCGCATTATGAATCGTTACACGGCGCGGATCGAGCGTGCCCGAACTCCACGGTATGCCCGCGGGCGGTTCGAACGTGTAATTGACGGGCCGGACTGTGCCCGGCGCGAGATAGTTGAGTTCCGCTTCGACGGACGGGGCGGCGAACGGCAGCGCCTGCGCGTCCGGGTGGGCTGGCGGGGCGGCTAACACGGTGCTCATGAGTGCTCCGATGATCAGAACATACGTTCAAGATCATTCAAAGCTAGTCGCCGGCCGAGCTTTTTAGAACGAACGAAACCTCATATGGTTATGAGGCGGCGTTTGCCACTACGCGTACAGAATCTTGATGCCGAGACCGGTGATCCAGTTAGCGAATTCGGCATCGAGCCCTTCATCGGTAATCAGATAGTCGATCTGGTCCATCGCGCCGAAAGTCGCGAACTCGCGCTTGCCGAACTTCTTCGAATCGGCGAGCAGATACACGGTTTTCGCCGCGTCGATCATCGCGCGCTTCACGTGCAGGTCGATAAAGTCGGGATAGGAAATGCCCGATTCCATGGCGACGCCGCCCGCCGCGAGAAAGAGTTTGTCGACGAACATGCCTTCGAAAAAGGTCGATGCCTTTTCGCCCGACACGGCAATCGTCTCCGCCTTGAAGATGCCGCCCGTGAGCATCACGCGGTTGGTCGGCTCCGCGCCGAGCAGGATCGCAATGTTCAGCGCGTTGGTGACGATGCGCAGATTCTGGCGGTCCAGCAGATTGTTCGCGAGTTCGGTGGTGGTCGCGCCGCAATCGAGAATGACGGCGTCGCCGTTCGCGATAAGCGTCGCCGCCTTGCGGCCGATCTGCGCCTTTTCCTCGCTCGTCGGCAGAATGCTGGCGCTCGGCGCTTTGGGGGCGGGCTCGGCTTGCGCGGTCTTGAGGCGCACGTTGCCATGAACGCGCTCGACGTGTCCGAGGCGCTGCAACTCGTCAATGTCTTTTCGAATAGTGGGCATCGAAACGCCGAATTCGCTGGAAAGCTCCGAAAGCTTCACCAGCTTGGCCGCCTGCACCTTTTCGAAAATCTTCTCTGTTCTGGTCCTTTGGTCCATGTTTTTTCCCTGCAAGCCGCCCGCGCCCGCAAACCCGGACGTTATGGGTTGTATTTTGCCCGATTCGCGGCCGTATCGCGACCGACCTGGTGTTTTCCCTCTTTGCTTTTATTTCTCTTTGACTTTCTAAGGAAAGTAACAGAAACTGCATTTCACGCAAACAGGAAGTTCGGGAGCAGGGAATGGAAAACCCCTACAAGCAGTCTGGCGAGCCGCTGCACAGGCGGGCGCAGGAGATCCGCAAGAAGATCTGCGTGATGAATTCGGCGGCGAAGAGCGGCCATACGGGCGGCGACATGTCGGAAGCGGACATCCTCGCGGCGCTGTATTTCCATGTGCTCCGCTACGAGGTGCAGGGCGATCGCACCGTGAAGTGGCAGGACGAATTCATTCTCAGCAAGGGTCACGGCGTGGGCGGTCTGTATTCCTGCTTCGCGGAACTCGGCTGGCTCGAAGGCGCCGAACTGCCCACCTATCTGCAGGACCATTCGCGGCTGCCGGGCCATCCTGTCAGGCAAAAGCTGCCGACGCTCGTGACGGTCAACACCGGCGGCCTCGGTCACGGCATGCCGATCGCGGCGGGTCTCGCGATGGCCAAACAGCGCCATGCTCAAGCGTCGGAAGGCCCGGTCGGGCGCGTGTTCGTGCTGACCGGCGACGGCGAACTCGAGGAAGGATCGAACTGGGAAGCCGCGATGGCGGCGGCGCATTTCGAGCTGTCGAACCTCGTCGTGATCGTCGACCGCAACCGCCTGCAACTCGCCGACTTCACGCACAAGATCATGGATCTCGACCCGCTGGACGAGAAATTCCGCGCGTTCGGATTCGAGGTGCACGACGTCAATGGAAATGATTCGGACGCGATTTGGAAACTAATCGAAAGTCTCGATGGGGGAAATGGAAAGCCGAAAGTGTTGATCGCGCACACCATCAAGGGCCGTGGCGTGTCGTTCATGGAGAACGTGCCGGCCTGGCATCACAAATTCCCTGACGAGCAACAACTCAAGCAAGCACTGGAGGAGCTGGACCATGCGTAATTCCGCCGATTTGCGCGACGGTGCGGTCAGCGCGCTGAGCCGCCTGACGGCTGCGGGCCAGGACATCATCGTGATGGTGGCCGACTCCACCTCGACCTCGAAGATCGGCCCGTTTCTCGAAACCTATCCCGAACGCGTGATCAACGTGGGCATTGCCGAGCAGAACATGGTCGGCATGGCGGCGGGCCTCGCGCTGGGCGGACATATCGTATTCACGGCCAACGCCGCGCCGTTCCTCGTGGGCCGCGCGAACGAGCAGGTCAAGAACGACATCTGCTATAGCGCCACCAACGTGAAGATGCTGGGCCTGAACGCGGGCGTGGCCTACGGTCCGCTGGCGTCCACGCACCATGCGATCGACGACATCTCGATCATGAGCGGCTTCGGCAACGTGCAGATTTTCGCGCCGTGCGACGAAGCCGAAGTCGTGCAGATGATCGACTACGCGGCCGCCGTCGACGGCCCGGTCTACATCCGTCTCGACAACGCGAAATTTCCCGTCGTTCACGACGCGTCGTACCGCTTCCAGCCGGGCCGTCCCGACGTACTGATCGAAGGTCGCGGTGTGGCCGTGATCGCGCTGGGTTCGGTGGTCGGCGAAGCGCTCGAAGCGTGCGAGCGTCTGCAGCAGCAAGGCGTGCATCCGACGCTCGTGAATCTTTCGTCGCTGCGTCCGCTCGATCAGGACGCGCTTGCGACGATCATCGAACGCCACGACGCGATCGTCACGGTCGAAGAACATTCGCTGCATGGCGGAATTGGCGCGATGGTCGCGATGTTGATGGCGCGCCGCCAGATTCCGCGCCGCCTGACCACGCTCGGCGTGACCGAAGGCGAATTCGCGCAATACGGCACGCGCAAGGGCATTCGCCGCCATTACGGTATCGACGCCGATGGCATTGCCGAAGCCATACAGGCACAATCCGCGCGCTGACGCAGAGTGTCGCGACGCGTCGCACAGCATTTCATTGCCGCCCCCAGAGGCACAAGAAGGAGACAGAAAAGTGAGCATTCAATATGACATGTCGCTGCGCCACGGCGTCGATTTCGACTTTCGTCTGGACGGCAAAGTCGCGGTCGTGACCGGCGGCCTCGGCGGCATCGCCATGGCGACCAACACGGCGCTGATCGCGAAAGGCGCGCGCGTTGCGATCCTTTATCCGGCATTCGAGGAGCCGCGCGTGCAGGCCGCCGTCGAAGAACTCGGCGCAGCCAACGCGAAAGCTTTCGCCTGCGATGTCGCCAACGAAGCCGACGTCGAGCGCGCCATGAAAGCCGCCGTCCAGCATTTCGGCGACATTCATCTGCTCGTGAACGCCGCGGGCTGCATCACGCTCACGCCTGCTGAAGATATCGGCTTCGACGAATGGCAGAAGCAGATCGCCGTGAATCTCACCGGTCCTTTCCTCTGTTCAAAGCACTTCGCGCGTCACGTATTGGCGCGCGGGCATCGCGGCAAGATCGTCAACATCGCCTCGCAGGCGGCGACCGTCGCCATTGACCAGCACTGCGCCTATACGTCGGCGAAGGCGGGCTTGATCGGCATGACCAAGGTGCTCGCGAAGGAGTGGGCCGCGCGCGGCATTACCGTGAATACGGTGTCGCCGACGGTGGTGTTGACGCCGATGGGCGCGGCCGCCTGGGACGGTGAAAAAGGCGAGAACATGAAGAAGCTGATTCCGGTGGGCCGTTTCGCCTACACCGACGAAATTGCCGCCGCCATTCTGTTTCTGCTCTCGAACGGCGCGGACATGATTACCGGCGCGGACATCATGATCGACGGCGGCTACACCATTTGCTGACATGGCAGTGCGGGTGCGGCATCGCGCAAGGCGAGCCGCTTCTTGAAGAAAAAGAAGTTCAATCCGGAGACAAAACATGTGGAAGAAGCTTGCACTCACGGCCGCGGTCGCTGCCACCTGCGTAGCGGCACTGCAACCGGTCGACGCGCTCGCGGCGAGTAAAGGCACGATCGCGATTCTGGTGAACGCGCTCGACAATCCGTATTACGCGGCTGAAGCGAAAGGCGCGGAAAAGGAAGCGAAGAAACTCGGTTACGACACGATCGTGCTTTCGCATGGCGAGGACGTCAACAAGCAAAACGAACTGGTGAATCTCGTCATCGGCAAGGGCGTGAAGGGCATCATTCTCGATAACGCCGATTCGAATGCTAGCGTGGCGACGGTGCGCACGGCGAAAGAAAAACACGTGCCGGTGGTGCTGATCAATCGCGAGATTCCGAAAGACGGTATCGCCATCGCGCAGCTCAGCCATAACAATCTGGAAGCCGGTTCGGAAGTCGCGCAACGCTTTGTCGAAGCGATTGGCGAAAAGGGCGACTATGTGGAGCTGACCTGCAATCTCGCGGACAAAAACTGCGTGACGCGCTCGCAGGCGTTTCATCAGGTGCTCGACCAGTATCCGGATCTGAAGATGGTCGCGCGTCAGGACGTGAAGGGCGCGCTGCTGCCGGCCAAGCAGGCGATGGACTCGATTCTTCAGGAACATCAGAACATCAAGGGTGTGATTGCGGGTAATGGTCCGGCGGCGCTCGGCGCAATTGCTTCGCTCGATTCGGCGAATCGCAAGGACGTGATCGTCATGGGTATCGACGGCAGCAACGACGAACGCGATTCGATCCGCGCGGGCAAGCTGAAAGCCACCGTCATGCTGCAGGCGCAAGGTATTGCGCAGCACGGCGTCGATCTGCTCGACAAATACATTCGCACCGGTTCGACGGGCGAACCCGAACGTCAGCTCACGCGCGGCATCCTGATCACAAAGGACAACGCCTCGAAAGTGAACGATTTCTACTACACCAAGTAACGGATTGCCGGTGTCAAACGGGCATGGCGTGCGCCGTGCCCGTGGAAGTCTTCAAGTGAGGTCGTCATGGTGGATTCGATTGGCGCAGTGGTGCGACGCACATTCGGCGGCGCTGCGAAAAGCTTGCGGGTTGTGCTGGGCGTGGGCGTCGTTGCCGCCGTGGGCGGCTGTCATGTCGTGACCGATCAGGAGCTGGCAGCGATTCGCGCGCAAGGCCAGCATCACGGTCCGGATCCGGTCAAGATGTTCAACGACCAGATGATTCCGTATGCCGACAAGAACGCTAAACCCGCGGCACAGGTGATCGGCGCGCTCAGCCAGAATTTCGACGACGCGTGCAAGCAGTACGGGTTCCGCCAAAGCTCGGCGTTTCCCTGCAATTTCTGGATTCGCGTGGCGGGCAAGGTCACGCGTATCGACACGACTTCGCGCGTGGGCCGCGCTTACGTGGACGTGACGCCCCCGAGCGGCGGCGAAGCGGTTCATGTGGCGCTGGAGACCGGTCCCGTTGTGATCGGCACCGGCGTACGCGATGGTTTTCCCGGCGTGAAATATGGCGACTTCGACGATCAATCGAAATTCGCGGTGTTCGGCCAGGAAATCAACAAGCTCGTCGTCGCGCATGCGCAGGAATCGCTCAAGCTCAAGGTCGGTCAGAGCGTGGACGTGGCCGCGGTTTATAGCAGCTGGAGCGAACCGGCAGGCGAAATTCGGGCGATACCGGTGGCATGGAAATGAGCGAAGCGATCGAAGCGAATGAGGCACGGCTCGCGAACTCCGTGAATGTTATCGAAACGCGCGGTCTGTCGAAAATCTATCCGGGCACGGCTGCGCTCGTAGAAGTCGATTACAAGGTTCGCCGCGGCAAGGTGAACGTGTTGATCGGCGAGAATGGCGCGGGTAAATCGACGCTGATGAAACTGCTCGCGGGCGCGGAAACGGCCACGTCAGGCGAGATTCGCATCGACGGAAAAGTCGCCGCGATTACCGATGTGCGCAGCGCCGAAGCACACGGCGTGGGCATTATCTTTCAGGAGCTGAATCTCTTTCCCGACCTGAGCGTCGCCGAGAATATATTTACCGGCAACGAGCTGACGAGCGGCGGTGTGATCCGTTCGAAAGACGAAGTGCATCAGGCGAAGATTTTGCTGGACCGTTTGCAGATTCCGATTAATCCGCGCACGCGTCTGGGCGATCTTTACGTCGGCCAGCAGCAGCTCGTGGAAATCGCCAAAGCGCTCTCCAAGCACATCAAGGTGCTGATCATGGACGAGCCGACTTCCGCGCTCTCGCGCCACGAAGTGGAGATTCTCTTCAAGATTATCGGTCAGCTCAAGGAAGAGGGCGTGACCGTGATTTATATCTCGCATCGCCTCGAAGAAATCATGGCGATTGGCGATTGCATCACGGTGCTGCGCAATGGACGGCTCGTGGCCGAAGACGATATCGCGGACATCGATATTCCGTGGATCATCGAAGCGATGGTTGGTTCGTCGAAGAAGCGCTTCGCGTTTGAACAGCACGCAATCGGCGAAGAAATCCTGAAGGTCAACGATCTGGCTTTAAAGCGCTCGAATGGCATTTACGCCGTCGATCATGTGTCTTTCTCGGTGCGTGCCGGTGAAGTGATCGGCATTTACGGACTCATGGGCGCGGGCCGCACCGAACTCCTCGAAACGCTGCTGGGCGCGCAGCCGCACGCATTGGGCGAAATCGAACTGGCGGGCAAGGCGATCGAAGATCTGCCGATTCCGAAGCGTATCGAAGCGGGCATCGCGCTGGTGCCCGAGGATCGCCAGAAGCAGGGCATGATTCAGCTGATGTCGATTCTCGAGAACATGACCTTGTCGAGTCTCGGCAAGTTCGTCAACCGGCTGAAATTCGGCGCGCTCAAGCGCGAGAAGCAGGTCGAAGCGGCCGAGGACATCGTCAAGCGGCTCGCTATCAAGGCCGCCTCGGTGGACGCGCCGATCACATCGCTTTCCGGCGGCAACATGCAGAAAGTGGTGATCGGCAAGGCGCTGCTGACGTCGCCGAAAGTGCTGCTGATGGACGAACCGACGCGCGGTATCGACGTGGGCGCCAAGGAAGACGTCTACAAGACGATCAGCCTGCTCGCGAAGTCCGGCATCGCCGTCATTTACGCGACCTCCGAACTCGACGAGGCCGTGGCGGTTTCCAATCGGGTCTTCGTGATGGCGAGCGGCAAGCTCACGGCCATCATGGAACGGTCACAGTTTGACAGCGAACGCATCGTGCGCGCATCGACACCGGCCACGGCAGTGGTCTGAGGCAACCGAGGTAGACACCATGAATACTCCCAATAGCAGCAATCCTTCGCTGCATCCGGTGCATACGAAGCACAACCGGCAGAGCGCCTATATGGTGGCGCGCTTCACGGTCAATCTGCTCAAGCTGCGCATTTTCATCGCGCTGTTTGTGATCTTCATTGTCTTCTCGCTCACGGCGGATAACTTCCTCTCGGCCAGCAACATGCTGATCATGGCGAAGCACGTGACTGTCGTGGCGATTCTGTCGATCGGCATGACGCTCGTGATCCTGACCGGCGGTATCGATCTTTCGGTGGGCTCGATTGTCGGGATCAGCGGCATGGCGGCGGGTTATCTGCTGCTCCAGGGCGTACATATCGGCCATTACGTAGTGTTCTTCAATCCGCTTGGCGTCGCGCTGCTCGCGTGTGTTCTCGGCGCGTTGATTGGCGCCGTGAATGGTTATTTGATTACCGCGCTCAACGTCGCGCCGTTCATCGCGACGCTGGGCATGTTGTATGTCGTGCGCGGCGCCGCGCTGCTGGTGAACAACGGCAGCACGTATGCGGACCTCGAAGGCAATGCGGCGCTCGGCAATACGGGTTTTGAATTCATCGGCAACGGTACGATCATGGGGCTTTCCGTGCCGGTGTGGATCATGTTGTTGCTGGCGGCCGTCACCATTTTCATCGCACGCAAAACGCCGCTGGGCCGGCGCATTTATGCCATCGGCGGCAATGAACAGGCCGCGCGTTTCTCGGGTATTCGCACCAACCGCGTGAAGCTGTTCGTCTACACGTTCTCGGGTTTTTGCGCGGCAATCGTCGGGCTGGTGATTACCGCGCAGTTGCAGACCGCCCACCCGCTCACGGGCGAAACCTACGAACTGAACGCGATCGCCGCCGTGGTGCTGGGCGGCACGGCGTTGATGGGCGGACGCGGAACGGTGTTCGGCTCGGTGGTGGGCGCGTGCGTGATCAGCATTCTCGGCGACGGCATGGTGATGTGCGGCATCAGCGACTTCTGGCAGATGGTCATCAAGGGGCTCGTGATTATCTTCGCCGTCGTGGTGGACCAGTTGCAGCAGCGCCTCCAGTCGCGCATGGTTGCGATGACCGCCTGATCGATACCGGGATAAAAACATGCAATACGTTCTGGCCATCGATCAAGGCACCAGTGGCACGAAGGCGCTCGTTTTCGACGCCGAAGGACAGGTTCACGCGCGCGGCTTCGTTGCGGTCTCGTGCACGCATCCGCAGGCGGGTTTCGTCGAGCAGGATGCCGACGCGATTTACGATTCCGTGCTGCAGGCCGTTGCGCTGTGTCTCGCCGCATTCAAGGGCGAGCAGCGCGATATCGTCGGCGTGGGGATTTCGAATCAGCGCGAAACCGTGGTGTTGTGGGACGAGCAGGGCAGGCCGATCGTGCCCGCCGTGTCGTGGCAATGCCAGCGCTCGCTGCCGATCTGCGAGCGGCTCAAGCGCGACGGGCTCGCGCCACGCATCGCCGCGAAAACCGGTTTGCTGATCGACCCGTATTTTTCAGGCACCAAACTCATCTGGCTCACTGAAAACGATGCGCGCGTGCAGGCGCATATTCAGCGCGGCAGCGCGTATTTCGGCACGGTGGATAGCTGGCTGCTGTATCGGTTGACGAAGGGTGCCGCGTATTGCGCCGACTATACGAACGCGTCGCGCACGATGCTGTTCAACCTCGCGTCGCTCGAATGGGATCGGGAACTGGTCGAGGAATTCGGCTTGCGCGGGTTGCGTTTGCCGGAACTGAAACCGTCGGCCTCGCATTTTGGCGAAACGGATTTCAACGGCTTGCTGGCGCACGCGGTGCCGATTGTGTCGATGATCGGCGACTCTCACGCGGCTGCCGTGGGCGAGGGCTGTTTGACGCCGGGCGTGGCGAAGGCCACGATGGGCACGGGCTCGTCGATCATGATGAACGTGGGGCGCGAACCGCAAGCGCCCGCGCACGGCCTCGTCTCGACCTTGTGCTTCGCCACGGGTTCGCGCGTGGACTATGCGATGGAAGGCATCATCATCAGCGCGGGTTCGACGCCGGCTTTTCTCAAGGAGAAGTTCAATCTATTCGGCGATTTTGCCGAGGCCGAGCGCGCATTCACGGAATACGACAACGGCGGCGTCTTTCTGATTCCCGCGTTTTCCGGCATCGGCTGCCCGCACTGGAAATATCCGGGCGGCGCGCAGATCGTCGGGCTGCAGTTTTCAACGGCCTGGCAGCACGTTGCGCGCGCGGCGTACGAATCGATCGTCTATCAGATCAAGGACGTCATTACGGTGATGGAGGAGTCGGCCAACGTGCGTCTGAGCGAACTGCATCTCGATGGCGGCCTCGTGCAGCGGCCCTTCCTGCTGCAATACCTGGCCGACACGTTGAACCGGCCGGTCAGCACGCTGGCGCTCAGTGAAATATCGGCGGCCGGTGCGGCGGCGTTGGCGCTGCTCGAAACGGGCCTGATTCCGTCGCTCGACGCGCATCGCGCGAACCGCGTGATCGCGCGCCGCGTGGAGCCGGGCACGGGCGTGGACGCCGCCGCGCGCAATCACGAACAATGGCTGAAGTGGATCGGCCGTCTTTAAACGCAGGGTTTCCGGAGAATACACCGTGAGTAACGAAGCAAAGCGGTTCGCAGGCAAGGTGGTGGTCGTGACGGGCGGAAGCCGCGGTATTGGATTGGGTATCGCGGAGCGCTTCGCGCAGGAAGGCGCGAAGGTGTGCGTGTCGGCGAACGAGAAGAGCGTGCACGATGCAGCGGCCGGCTTGCGCGACGCGGGCTATGAAGCGATCGCCGTCGAGGTCGACGTGACGAGCAAAGCGCAAGTCGTGGCGCTCTACGACGAAGTGGCCGCGAAACTCGGCGAAGTCGATATTTCGGTGCAGAACGCGGGCGTGATTACGATCGCGAAGCTGCCCGATCTGAGCGAAGCCGAGTGGGACAAGGTGATGGCCGTGAACACCAAAGGCGTGTTCCTGTGCTGCCAGGAAGCGGCCACGCGCATGCTGCGTGCGGGCAAGGGCGGCCGCCTGATCAACACGGCGTCGGGCCAGGCGCGTCAGGGTTTCGTCTATACGCCGCACTACGCGGCGAGCAAATTCGGCGTGCTCGGCATTACGCAGAGTCTCGCGAAAGAACTCGCGCCCACGGGCATCACGGTCAACGCGTTCTGTCCGGGCATCATCACCACGGATATGTGGGCGTACAACGACGAGGCGTGGGGCAAGCTGCTCGGCGATTACAAACCGGGCGAGCTCATGAAGGAGTGGGTCGACAACATTCCGATGAAACGCGCGGGCAGCGGTAAGGACGTGGCCGGTCTCGTGGCGTTTCTCGCTTCGGACGACGCGTCCTATATCACCGGCCAGACGATCAACGTGGACGGCGGCATGTTCATGTCGTAAGCGCAGCGCGG
Organism: Paraburkholderia sp. Ac-20347; assembly: GCF_017104805.1. Classification (NCBI taxonomy): domain Bacteria; kingdom Pseudomonadati; phylum Pseudomonadota; class Betaproteobacteria; order Burkholderiales; family Burkholderiaceae; genus Paraburkholderia; species Paraburkholderia sp. Ac-20347. Next base: position 27,857 of record NZ_JAAGPN010000001.1, read on the forward strand.
GCGTGAACAGGCGACGCCGTGCGAGGCACGGGCGTCGCCACGGCGCGTGTTAGCGCACCGGCAGGGCGGCGAGCTTGCTGACCGTATCGGCGCAAGCGTGCGCGGCTTCCGCGCCCTTGACGACGAAATGCTCGCGGAAATACTTCACGTGTTCTTCGCCGTGGAAATGATGCGGCGTGAGCACGACCGAAAACACCGGCGTGCCGGTTTCCAGTTGCACCTGCATCAGGCCGTCGATGACGGCCGTCGCGACGAAGTCGTGGCGATAGATGCCGCCGTCGACCACGAGGCCCGCTGCCACGATGCCGGCATAGCGGCCCGTTTGCGCGAGGCGTTTGGCGTGCAGCGGAATTTCGAAGGCGCCCGGCACTTCGTACAGATCGACGTCGTCGGCGCTGTAACCGTGCTTCTGGATCGATTGCACGAAGGAATGCTTGGCCTGATCGACGATGTCGCGATGCCAGCAAGCCTGAATGAAAGCGAGACGCGGACGTTGACCGGCGGATGCAGCGACAGCCTGGGATTCGATGGTGCTAGAGGTGTTCATGGACTTCAGCCTGTTTTGTGTGAACAGGGCGTAGAACGGCAGCGCCTTTCGCGAGACGCGAAAAGACGGAGGCCATCCTGTTCTCTTTCATCCGGACTATGACCGTCGGCCCCGGAATCCAACCGGGTCTGCTGACCTCTGCAACCGCAGAGCGCTCGCGGGCTACGTCGTGTTTAACGCCGATTACCGCCGGTGGGGAATTGCACCCCGCCCCGAGAACGTGTTCGTTAGCGTGTTGATTAACGAACGGGTTGTACGGTAGCACGAAACCCGGTTTTGTGCACAGCCGCAATCAGCCTGAGTTTGTACTCTAAATCTGGCACTCAATTCGTTGCGCCGTCATGTTGTCGATTGCGGTGCTCGAACGCATCAGGATCGAATGAGGAGCGAATGTCATGAAGCGCAAGCTGGTGTTGGGCAACTGGAAGATGAATGGATTGGTGGCGGCGAAGCGGATGATGGAGAAGGCTCGCGCGTTCGCCGAGGCGTTGGCATGACGGCCGCGAATCGCCTCCGCGTTCCACCGCGCGCGTCGAAGCAATGGTTGCTGCCGATGCCGCACGAATCGGTTCGCAGCTTGTCGTTGAATGCGCATCTCGCGCTGGAAGCGTGCCGCGAGGGACGGGGTCATCAACGCGAAAATCAACGCGGCAATCAGCCGATGCTCAATGAACTCACGCGCCTCACCTACCTCTCGTATTTTCTGTGGAAGACCGGTCTGGGACACGCCGACGATGGCGTTTATGCCGGTGCGGAAGATGCGTTGAATGCCGCCGTCGAGCGTGCGCAGCACAGCGGAGAATGGATGATCGGCTCTTGCGACGTTGCCGCGATTCAGGCGTTGCTCAAGGTGTACGACGAACAATTGGCTTCGGTAACGGCGCGCGACTATTGCGCCGCCGTCCAGCGTTTGAACAAACTGCTTGAGACGCCGCGAACGGTTTCTCCTGTGATCCGGCAGACTTCGCACGCGGTATGACGCGCCCGATCTCTGAGTGCCGCGACTGGAAAACGTTTGCGCCCAACGCATTCGCGGTTCATCAACGCGCTTAGAATAGGCGGTCTTCTTTGTCGCGCACACTCGATGCTTACCGTCCTGCCTCTCAGCAACGAATCGGCCAGCGACCGCGCAAGCGTGTTGCGCGTGTTCGTCGAAGCCGCTTCTTACACAGCGCTCGTGGAAGGCCGTCCTCCCTCGGAAAGCGATGTCGACGACTTCTTTTTCGGTAAGCCAGTGAGCAAGGCTTTCGCCGATAAAACGGTATTCGGTTTCTACGCCGGGCAAGACATGATCGGCTGCGCGGACGTCATTCGTGCGTATCCCGCTCACGATTGCATCTGGATCGGCCTCATGCTGTTTTCAGAAGGCCATCAAGGACGAGGCTACGGAAGGGCTGCATTACGCCTGCTGTTTGAAATGGCGGCGACGTGGGGTTATCGCACCGCGCAGCTTGCCGTTGTTGCCACCAATGCGCGCGCATACGCGTTCTGGAAGCGCGAAGGTTTCGCGGAGATTCGGCGCGCGAGCAATGCGAGATTCACGGGCGAACTGATCGTCATGCAACGCGCGATCCTCTAATCGTCTCGCGCAGAAACAGAAAAAGTGACCGACGCCCGTTGGTGTCGCGGTCTTAAGCGCTGGCTTAAACCTGCCACGGCAAATCGATGTCGACAAAGACGATTTGCGTCGTAATAACCGACACAAGGTGGGTCGATAACACGATCCGCTTGACGAGATTGCCGCGCGTGCGCACCATGCGTTTCCGTATCGACAATTCGCGCCGCGCTTCAACATTGGCGTGAGCGAACCGACGGGATGGAAACGTTTACGCATGGCGACCCATCGCACATTTCACGCTCGAATGTTGTCCTCCGAAATGAGCGTTGGTGCGTTTGTCATGAATGGAGGCGCTGCGAGCGCATTGAGAGCCGGTTATCACCTCATAGCCATCGGGGGGATTCAAGCGGCTTCCTGCGTTTTCCATACAGTCTCGATACGGCTTGGAAGCCTGATTCGTACGATCTCGCGATATCGAAGTAAAAAAAACTTAGGAAAGCTTTGATGCGTTTTTTGAGGAGAGGCTTGGCCGTCGAGGCCGAGCGCTGGTTCGGTCCAGATGGGCATACGCGCGTCGAGGCGCGTGAGAATGGCTGGGCGATCGCCACGCCCGATGGCTGGTGGCCAGTCGCGCCCGGCGACTGGATTCTCACGGATGAAACCGGCAATGCGCGGGCCTTGAGCGACCGTCAGTTCAGCGCGCTTTACGCACCGGCTTGAATGTGTGCGATCGCGCCCGCGCGCCAGGCTGGCGGCGGGTGCGAACCATTGCTTGCTTCATGCCCTGAAATTCGCGCTTTCGCGCGGCGCCGCTAGAGCGTCGATAGTGGCTTCGGTTTGGCCACTCTGCGCTCGCAAGGCGGCGTTTTCATTCTGAACGGTATTGAGATCGACTGACGTTTCGCTTATTGCGCAAACGTTAGCCGATATTGAAATGTACGCGAATATCCTGTTCGGATTCAATCGCGTGACCGTCTTTCAAGGCGGGCGAAAATCGCCAGCTTTTCAAAGTTTCCATCAGCAATTGATTCAGTCGCGGATTAGGCGTCGGCTTGATTAGCGCGACGTCGACTGTGCCATCGACGTGAATCGTGAAGCGTGCCAGCGCGATCGCGCGATAGGCGTACGCGCGCAGATCGTCGGGAATCTCGGGCAGCGGTTGCACAACCGGACGCGCGGCGACGTCGCCAGACGGGCCGGAGGCGACGGTAGGCGTAGCGTGTGTTGGCGGTGTCGCGTCGTCCGTTGCTGAAGATGTGGATGGCGTGGTCACCGAGTTTGACTGGGTTGGCGCAGCGGTGGCTGGCGGCGCGAGAGGCACGATGTGTGCGGGCGGCGAAGGCGGTGCAACGGGTTGTCTGGCAACTTGCGTCGGATGGTGCTGCGCGACGGGGCGCATCGCGTGCGTCACGGCAATAGCTGGCGAAGGCGCAGGCTTCGGTGGCGCAATGTCGACGAGTCGCGCATCGAGCGTTGGCGGCGGTGCGCTGGTTTTTTCGCGTGGCTTGAAACGCTCCATCAAGCAATCGATCGACAGCGCGCACAACACGGCGGCGAGCACGCAGCACACCAGCGTTCTTGGGCCTTGTGCGTCGAGCAGCGTGACGAGGCGCGCAGAGTTATTCGTGCTCACGTTGAACCGCGATGAGAAAGTGAGCGGCGCCGCCTTCGCGTGCCCGCAACATGGCCTGCACGACGAGTCCATTCGGCGCGCCGGCATCCGCGGCAACGACCACGTTGCCATCGGCACCGAGCAGACGTTTGATCGATGCAGGAATGTCCTGCAACTGCACGGTCCGGCGATTCAGCGCGATCAGACCGTTACGGTCGATGCTCAGCGTGAGCGGTTGCTGCGCGGCAAGCGGCTGTGCGTTGCCCTGAGGCAATTCGAGCTTCACCGCATCGAGCCGTTGCATCGTCAGCGACGCCAGCATGAAAGTGGCGAGCAGAAAAAACATCACATCGATCATCGGAATGATTTCGATGCGGCCGCGTTTCGATGTGCGGGAGCGACGCAATTTCATGGCGTAGTCGCCTCGCTTTCATTCACGCTTTCATTGGCAAGACGCACATCGCTGAGCCACGCATTGGTCTGCATTTCGAGTTCATCGACGAGCCGGTCGATACGCCGCGAAAAATAGTTGAACGCGAACAGCGAGACGAGCGCGATGACGATGCCGATCGCGGTGGCCACCAGCGCCTGCGCGACTCCGCCGGTCACGCCGCCCGGGTTGACGAGACCCGCATGCCCGATCAGCCTGAACGCCTGCATCATGCCGACGAGTGTGCCGAGCAGGCCGAGCAGCGGCGCGGCCGTGACGATCGTTTCGAGCATCCAGAGTCCTCGCGACATGTCGCGCTGGACTTCGAGTGCGAGGCCTTCGGCGCGAGCTTCGATCCACCACGCGGGTTTCGTGGCGTTGCGCAGTAGCGGTTCGAGCAATCTGCGAAGCGCATGACGCGCGGGCAGCTGACGCAACGTCTCGTCGCGCAACGCTACGTGTGACAGGTCGTCTTGCATGACGGCGCGTCCGGGCATGGACGCGAAGCGCCAGAATACCCAGGCGCGGTCGAGAATAATGACGAGCGCGATTGCCGCGAGCAGCGTGAGCGGATAGACCACCCAGCCGCCCACGCTCGCCGCGTCCATAATGCCTTGCCAGTTTTGCATGAGCGTAGATGCGAAGAGATTCGTCAGAAGTATTTCGTGAGGCCGGCGTAGAACGCGCGATATGGGCCGTATTGCGGCGCGAATACGCCGATGCCGGAGCCGTCGCGCAATTCATAGGTTCGACCGAATGCGTTTTCCACCACGAAGCGACCATCCACCTTGCCGATCATCGGCAAATTGAAGTGCTGAATCACGGCCAGATTGAACTGTGCATAGAGCGGCAGCTTGCCGGTATTCGCGAAGCCGTTGCGCAGGCCGCTGCCCACGGTGCCATCCATTGTGAACGTGGTGCGATGCCAGTTGTACGCCCCGCCGAACGACGCGGTCACGCGCTGGTCGTGATCGAGAAAGACCCAGTGATTGCTGATGAACGCGAGTTCGTCCGCACCGAAATTGAATTGCGCGGAATCCACGTTCTTGCCTTGCGCACGGCTGAACGCCACATTCAGATAGGCGGAAACATTGTCGTGCTTGTAATTGGCCGTGAATTCCACGCCATACACGCGCCCATACTGGTAGTTGAACGGCGTATAAATGAGTGCGGTGCCGAACTGGCCGAGATCGAGCAGGTTGTGCGCTTTCTTGTAGTAAGCGTCGAGTCCCAGCGTGAGATCCGAGCCGAGTTGTTGCGTGACGCCCAGGTCGAAATAATCGTCGCGCTCGGGCTGCACCGGATCGTTTTGCGTGACCTCGCTTTGATTCGTCGTGCCGTTGTAACGGCTGATGGTCGAATTCGACACGAGTTCGAATGACGGCGGCGTGAAGTAACGCGCATAACCGGCGTGAAACGACGTGGTGGGCGTGAGCTTGAAAATCGCGCCGATACGCGGACTCAACTGGCTCGCCTGCACGTACTCGTCCATGCCGTCGTAACGCAATCCATAGTTGAGCGTCAGGCGATCGGTGATCTTCCATTCGTCCTGTATATAGGCGCTGTAGAGATAGCCGGTCTTGCTGCTGGAGTCGGAGAGCGTGTAGGGCACGTCCGAAGTTTGATTGCCATCGGCGTCGGCCGGAAATACCGAGACGTTGTCCCAGAAGTTCGCATGCTCCTGCTGGAACAACACGCCCGCGCGCAACGTGTGATGCTCGTTGAGCCGGTAGGTGGTATCCGCTTGCAGACCGTTGGCGGTATCGCTGTGAAAGTCCTGCGAGGCCACGCCGTTGTAGATCAGATCGCCGACCGGATCCGGATTGAATTGCGTGCGCGTGTAGCGCGTGAACAGCGCGACCTGATAGTCGAGCGCGCCGCCATTCGTGCCTTGCAGTGCCACCACCGCAAAGTTATTCAATTCCGACTGCGTTTCATTCAGATTCGCGGAATTGAAACTCGGCGTACCGGCCAGCATGAAACTGGGTGTAAGGCCCGGCGTGTTCGGAATCTGAAACTGATTGGCCGCCGTGCCGAACATCACACTCACGCGTGTGAGCGGATTGATGATGTACGACATATAACCGAACGCGTTACCTTGGCGCGTATGGTCGTGAATCGGATTCGGCGACGCAGTGGGCGCCTCGATGCCCAGATTGTTTTCTCCGAGCGAACCGCTAAAGAAATAACTGAAATCGCCCTTGCTGCCGTACACGTCGGCGCTCGTCTGCAAGGTCTGGTGACTGCCGCCATAGACGTCGATCGACCCGCCATCGCCGAAATCGCCTGATTTCGTGCGGATATCGACAATGCCGGCGGTGCGATAGCCGTATTCGGCGGGCAGCGCGCCGGTGAGCAGATTGACCTGATCGATGATGCGCGTATCGAGCGACTGGCCAAAACCGCTAATCGGCTCGGGAATCATGATGCCGTTGATCCGGTATTGCAGATCGGCGTGATCGCCGCGCACGTGCAATTGCCCATAGGAGTCGTTCGCGACGCCGGGTGCCTGCAGAAGCACCTGATTCAACGGCGTATTCGCACCTTGCGGCATCGACTGAATATCGCTTTGAGTAATGCGATAAATGCTGCTGCCGGTTTCCGGAAGCAGGCCGTTGCGCGCTTCGTCGAGGCGCTTTGCATTGACCTGCACGTCGAGCGTGTTTGCGCTCGCGTTGCTGGCCGTGGCGGCGTTATTCGTCGTGGCGTCGGTCGGGGTGTCGGTCTCTGCGCTACGGGCCGGATTGGCCGCGACGATGGCGAACGCGACGAGCGCCGCGCGAGCAAGGAGTGTGCGGTGGTGGTTCATGGTGCCGTTGGGCGTAGGTTATTTTTGGCTGGCAGCGTTGCGCGACGACGCAGAACTCGCGTCGGTCACCGGGAAAATTTCGTGGAATGATATAACGTAACATTGAGAAAATTCCAGAGAATTCGATGGAAAGAAAAATCGTCAGCAATTGAATTTAGTTTGTAATGTTTGTGTTTGGTATATCGAATGAAAGAGGCTCGATTTTTGGCGCTTTTTAGCTTTCAGATGTAATAAATTCGTTTGACGGGATTGCGCGGCGAGGCGAAGTGGGTGGCGGCGCGGCCGGGCATGGTGTATGCACGCTATCAATCAGCTACGCAGGGATACGTCGAGGCGACCGGCGCGCAGGCGCAGCCGATGCAAGGAGGAAGTGAATCATGAACGCCCAATCCACACGCCCGCATTACCAGGTCAACATTTGCCGCGGCGATTTTCGCCACGTCCGCGAATGTTTCGTTACATGGAAAAGCGAACCGCTTGTTTATCGCCTGAATCAGAAAATGTTCGAAGGGCGCAACGAGGTTCGCCCCTTGTCGGACCAGTGCTACGACGACACGGAAAAAGCCCGCAAGGCGCTCCAGCTCGCGTGCAGTCCACAAGATCCCTATGCGCTGGCCGCCGAAGTCTGCAATGACGACCGCGCCATGTGGATTGTGATGGCCGCGTACGGCGAATGACGGCGAATGACGGCGACCGGCGCGTGGGTTAGCGCGTCACCAACTGACGATTAGCGCTTCGCCTGATATCGCCGGCGTGCATTCTTCTTCATAGTATGCTTTCGCGAAACGGTGCCGCATCGCCCTTGCGTGCGTTATTCAATTTGCGAATCATCCGCTCAGGAGGAGACGTCGAATGAAGCTTGCGAAGCTGCTGTTCACGGGTGTGCTTGCCGCCTCGGCATGGGGTGCGATGTCGGTGGCCGCGCATGCGGAAGATCTGCTCGACAGCGTGAAGCAGTCGGGCGTGCTCAAGGTCGGTCTCGAGGGTACGTATCCGCCGTTCGATTCACGCAACAGTGCAGGACAGCTCGAAGGTTTTGATGTCGACGTGGCGAAAGCCGTGGCGGCGAAACTCGGCGTCAAACCCGAGTTCGTTCCCACGGAGTGGAGCGGCATCATTGCTGCGCTGCAGGCAGGTAAATTCGACGTAATCGTCAATCAGGTGACCATCACGCCGCAACGTCAGCAGGCCGTGGATTTCAGTCAGCCTTATACGTATTCGGCGGCGCAATTGATTCAGCGCGCCGACGATAAACGCGAATTCAAATCGCTCGACGAATTCAAGGGCGACAAGAAACTCGGCGTGACGCTCGGCACGAATTACGATCAGATGGCGCGCGCGGTGCCGGGCATCAACGTGCAGACCTATCCGGGCGCGCCGGAGAAATTGCGCGATCTCGCGGCGAAGCGCATCGACGCCACTATCGACGATCGGCTGATGCTGCCGTACATGATCAAGACTTCGCATTTGCCGCTGCGTCCCGGCGCGGTGCTTCAGGGCGCAAACCAGGAAATGGGCATTCCGTTCCGCAAGAACAATCCCAAGTTCGAGAAGGCGATCAACGACGCGCTGACGCAATTGAAGCAGGACGGCACGCTCAAGAAAATCTCGATGCACTGGTTCGGCAGCGATGTGACCGTGCCGATCGCGCAGTAAAGGCCAAAGCGAAGGCCAAAGCGCGCGCCGCCCTGATCGTGGCTTAACCGCCCGTATAGAGATTGCAGAAACTCACCGGCCCGACGCAGACGGTTTGCGGCGAGCCGGTTTCGCTCGTGCCTTGCATGGGCGCGCCCATGCCGCTAGCGTGCGCCGTCTGGCTGTGCTCGACCTGTTGAGCGAAGACGGGGCTGACGTCGGGATAGGAGGCGTCGGTGACGAAGCGTGAACCGTTGGCCTGCGCTTCGATCAATTGTTCGCGAACCTGTTCGCGCGTGAGACCTTGAGCGGATGCGGCGATCGATGCGCTCATGGAGGCGCAGACGGACAGCGTAAGGACGAGCGTGCGGGGGAATTTCATTTCGAACTCCTCAGGATAAGGAAGAATTCGGCGGGAAGAACATGTCCGGCCGGTGCGAAAGAGACTGCACCGGTTATACCGTCGCGGGGCGCACGCTATTCCCGTGCATTTGTAACGACGTGCAGGATGGCGACGCAAGCGCACGCGTCGCCATCCACGAAGTTTATTTTCGTTCGGGAAGGAACCAGTTCATCACGAGCGCGCAGATACCGCCCGTCGCGACGCCCGATTCCAGCACATTCTTGAGCGCATGCGGCAGGCTCGTCAGAATCTCCGGCACCTGCGAAACGCCGAGACCCAGCGCCAGCGAAACGGCGATGATCAGCAGCGCGCGGCGATCGAGCGTAATGCCCGACAGAATGTTGATGCCGGACGCGGCCACCGCGCCGAACATCACCATCGCTGCGCCACCGAGCACCGGCTCCGGCACGGCTTGCAACACGCCCGCGACCGGCGGGAACAAACCGAGCAGCACGAGCATGCCCGCGATCCAGAGGCCGACGTGGCGGCTCGCAATGCCCGTGAGTTGAATCACGCCGTTGTTCTGCGCGAACACCGAACTCGGGAACGTGTTGAACACGCCGGCCAGCAGCGAATTGAAACCATTGACGAGCACGCCGCCTTTAATGCGCTGCATCCACAGGGGACCTTCGACAGGCTGCTTCGAAATCTTGCTGGTCGCGGTGACGTCGCCGATCGCTTCGAGCGAAGTGACGAGGTAAATAATCAGCATCGGCACGAACAGCGACCACGAGAAACCAATGCCGAAATGCAGCGGGGTCGGAATCTGAAACACGGCGGCTTCGCGCGCGCCCGTAAAGTCGAGACGACCGAGCAGGCCTGCCACGAGATAGCCGATGGCGAGTGCGATCACGAGCGCCGTGCTGCGAACCCACACCACGGGCACGCGATTGAGCAGAATGATCGTGCCCAGCACGGTGCACGACAGCGCGAGATTCTGCGGGCTCGCGAAATTGCCCTTCGCGATTGCGCTATAGCCGCCGCCCATGCTGATGAGACCGACCTTGATCAGCGTGAGGCCGATGAGCAGCACCACGATGCCCGTGACGAGCGGCGTGATCAGGCGCTTGACGAAGGGCAGGATGCGCGAGACGCCCATTTCCACCAACGAGCCCGCGATGACCACGCCGAAAATAGCCGACATCACCGTTTCGACCGGCGTGCCTTGCTTGACCATCAGACTGCCGCCCGCGATCAGCGGACCGACGAAATTGAAGCTGGTGCCCTGAACGATGAGCAGGCCCGCGCCCAGCGGGCCGAAACGCTTGCACTGCAGGAAGGTAGCGATGCCCGAAATCACGAGCGACATCGAAACGATCAGCGTGGTGTCGCGGCTGGATACGTTGAGCGCCTGGCAGATCAGCAGGCCGGGCGTGACGATAGGCACGAGAATGGCCAGCAGATGCTGTAGCGCGGCCACGAACGCGATGGTCGGGGCGGGGCGGTCGTCGGGGCCGTAGACGAGGTCGTGCGTCGGGTCGGCGTCGTCGCCGCTCGGGGTGGCGCGTGGGGCGGGGGAAGCGGGTTGCATCGGCGAGGCGGTGAAGGCGGTTGGAAAGGAAAAGGCGAGATTTTACCGGGTTGGTGCCGATCATGGCCGACGTCGGCGGTTTCGGGGCTCTCGCGCACTCAGGAAACTGTAGCGACGGTGGAACTTTTCAGGCGACTGGCCCCCTTATTTACTGGGGCCAATTCCACAAAGGCGAACAGGAAAACGATGACCATCCGTATTCATTTACGCGCAGCCACGGCTTGCGGCTTCGCATTGCTGCTCGCGAGCGGCGCTGCCGATGCCGCCGACGCACCGCAAACCAGTCAGGCGACGCAGGCAAGCGGCAATCAAGCCGTTCTGCTCTGCCGGACGGATCAACTCTCCTTACGTCTGGACGATGGCGGCGGCGATTTCAATGGCATGTCGCATAGCGGCACGTATATCGTGCTGCGCAATCGCGGCAACACAGCCTGCGTGTTGCCCGGACGCGTTCCGGTGTCGTTTCTCGATTCGCACAAGCGTGTGCTGCGCGCCTCGGTGCAACCGATGCCGGGCATGCATCCCGGACCGGTGGTGCGGCCCGTCACGCTGGCGGCGAAGGGCGACGCGAAAGGGAGTTTGCGCTGGGTATCCGGCGAGGTGTTCGACAACACGCAATGTATCGATCCCGCTTATGTGCGGCTGCGTATCGGAGAAGGCGCGTTGACGGCGCGTATTCGCGGCCATCTGTGCGGGACGGCGAACGACGGTCCGCGTTATCAGGTCGTCCCATTCACGTCATCGCCGGAATGATCGAACTCGTTGTACGCGCCTGAAATGGAGCGTTTGCGAAGCCTTCAATCGGCTCGTGAAGAATTGATGAAAAAAGGCTTCGCAAATCGAAAGTTTGTCGATACAATGGCGACCCTCTTGCTCAGGTGGCGAAATTGGTAGACGCACTATCTTGAGGGGGTAGCGCCGCGAGGCATGCGGGTTCGAGTCCCGCCCTGAGCACCAGAGAGTATCCTTTTCTCGAGGATACTAATGATCGAAGAAGGTAAAAGACCCACGGGTCTTTTGCACTTCTTGTTCGATCTGCCAGCATTTACGCCGTTGTTTTCGGCGCAAACAATGCTTCGGCTTTTCCATTTTCATACTGTCTGTTTAAAAATCCGCTCGGGTTTTTAACGCTTTTCCGCGCCTGCTGCCATTCGCGCGTGAAGGCCAACGTCAACGTCAACGCGGACAACACGTCGCAGCGCCGACCACCACATTGCGCGCCACCGTGACGCATATCAATGCTCGCAGAGCCTTCGGTTTCCTTTCGCGCTCGCTAACAACAAAATGGCCGCGCCTGTCGCGCGAACTTCGCACGCATTTCGTTGATTGATCGCGCGCTCAAGGCTCCGACCTGAAATTTGCCCGCACCACGAAGCCTGCTTTCGCCCGATGTTCCGCCGATCGAACCGCCTTACCGCCTGGCTTGGGATCTTTGCGATCCTGCTGGCCGTATGCGCGCCGCTCGGCACGCAACTGATCGAACGCGGGCAGGTGCCTGTCGATGTGCTTTGCAGCGCCGCCGGTCACGATGGCGCAAGCGGCACCAGCACACAAACCGGAAAATCTTTAGCCGCGCATCTCGACGCGTGCGGCTATTGCAGCCTGCTCGCGCATTCGCCCGCATTAAGCACGGCTTCGCACCAGATCACTCGATTCAATCTCGGCGTGCGTTTATCCGTGCCGACGATGGTTCGTGTCGATCTCCCACGCGTGCGCTATCTGCGCCGTCCACTGCGCGCGCCGCCATTCGACGCCTGATCGCGTTTCATCGCTTTCCTGCTGCCAGTCATTGCCTCACCGTGCGATTGCTCTGTATCGCGCGGGGTGGCTCTATTGGACTTGTCGAATTGGTTTGTCGAATGGGTTGGGTCGAATGTTCAATTCAAAAGCTTCTTCCGCGATTCACGTCGCGGCACGTATGGCGTTTATTTTCGGATCGGTGTTGTGCCGATCATTTGATGCACAAGCCGCGTCTCAGGACGATGTATCGAGCGGCGTCGTTCCGGAGGCGGAGTTCGTGCTTCCACGCGTCGAAGTGGTCGCGCGTCCGCTCAAGAATTCTTTTATCTCCGTTACCGATCCCAAAACGCCGCGTCAGCCGTTACCCGCGAGTGACGGCGCTGATTATCTGAAGACCGTGCCGGGTTTCACGGCGATTCGCAGTGGCGGCACCAATGGCGATCCCGTTCTGCGCGGCATGTTCGGCTCGCGTCTGAATCTGCTTGCGAATGGCGCGCCGACACAAGGTGCGTGTCCGGCGCGCATGGACTCGCCGTCGTCATACGTCGCGCCGGAGAGCTACGACAAGGTCACGGTTATCAAAGGGCCGCAAACCGTGTTGTATGGTCCCGGCGCATCGGCGGGCACGGTGTTGTTCGAGCGCGAAGCACCGCGCTTCGACACAGCCGGTGCGCACGTGGATGCGAGTGTGATGGGGGGCTCGAACGGACGCAACGACGAGAATCTCGAATTCACGGCGGGCAATCCCGATGTCTACGCGCGCGTGAACGCGAACAAATCGCACGCGCAGGATTATCATGACGGCAACGGTCAATCGGTGCCTTCCGCCTGGGATAAATGGAATACCGATATCGCACTCGGCGTGACGCCCGATGCGGATACGCGCATCGAACTCGACGCGGGAACGGGAAACGGTCACGCGCGTTACGCCGGCCGCAGCATGGATGGCGTGCGTTTCAAGCGTGACAGCGTTGCATTGCGATTCGAGAAACAGCATCTTGGCAGCGTGATCCGGAAGATCGAAGCGCAGGTCTACTACAATGCGTTCGAACATCGTATGGATAACTATACGTTGCGCGAGACGCCGTCCGGCAGCATGGCGATGGCCTCGGATGTGCGTCGCCGAACGGCAGGCGGCCGCGTAGCGGCGACGCTCGATACCGGCGACAACCTGCAATGGATCGTGGGTTTCGACGCGCAGACGAACTGGCTCGATTCGCGTTCGGCGATGGGGCTGCAAAGTCCGTCTGATTTGTCGTGGACGCCCTCTGCGCAAATGACGAACTACGGCCTGTTTTCCGAGGTCACATGGGACGCGAGCGAAACGCAGCGCGTGGTGGCGGGTCTTCGTCTCGATCGCGCGGCCGCCACCGACGAGCGCGAGACCACGAGCGCTTCCATGATGTCGATGGCGCAGCCCAATCCCACCGCGAATGCCACCCGCACGCGCACGTTGCCCGGCGGATTCCTTCGCTACGAACAAACTGCACGCACGTTGCCGCTGACGTGGTACGCCGGCGTCGGCCATACCGAACGTTTTCCGAATTACTGGGAACTGTTTTCGCCCACACGCGGACCCGCAAATGCCGCCAACGCATTCGCAGGTATCGAGCCTGAAAAAACAACGCAATTCGATATCGGTGCGCATTATCGTAGCGATGCGATCGATGCGTGGATTTCGGCTTATGCGGGCTATGTCGACGATTTCATTCTGTTCACCTACGGCACAGGGACGCAATCGAATGTCTCGCAGGCCAGCAACGTGAATGCGCAAATCATGGGCGGCGAATTGGGCGCAACATGGCGCGCGGGCGCGGGATGGAAACTGGGCATGTCGGCGGCCTATGCGTGGGGACGCAACGCCGGCAGCGGTGAACCGCTGCCGCAAATTCCGCCACTCGACGTGCGTCTGAATGCCGACTATACGTGGCGTGCGTGGTCGGTCGGCGCGCTCTGGCGCATCGTCGCGCCGCAACGGCGTTATGCGCTGCACGAAGGCAATGTGGTCGGGCAGGACTTCGGGCCGAGCGCGGGTTTCGGCGTGGTGTCGCTGCATGCACAATACGATCTGGATAAACGCACGCAATTCTCGATTGGCGTCGACAACCTGTTTGACAAGGCCTATAGCGAGCATCTGAATCTCGCGGGCAACGCGGGATTCGGCTATCCCGGCGGCGTCGCCATCATGGAGCCGGGGCGCACGATCTGGGGCCGATTGCGCTTCAGAATGTGAGGCGCTGAAGACACAAATGCTGTCGTGTGCAAACGTGAAGCCCACCACATCCAGATCATTTTTGCGGGCGTGGGCGAGCGTTGGTAAAATACGCACACGCCGCTTCCGGCTGAAGCCTTTCTGCTGATCCGCTACGCCCGCGTCACTATTTTTTCGCCGTTTCTTTTTTACCGATGACTGCGATTCGCGCCCGATGTTTGCGTCCATTTGACGCAGATTTCGGGCGCTGCGTGCGTTCGGAATTCGTTTCAAGACCCTACTGACGTATTCGGTTTTTTAAAACACTCACACAATTTTCTTTCTGCGATGTTAAGTTAGAAAGAACCCCGCAGCGAATCCGGTTATCCGTATTTTCTCCGCTATTTAGCGCGGATTGACCGAACAATCGCTTTTATTATTCGCCTCTCTAAAACAGTTCCATGCACATCAACGAACAACCCGTCGATGCGGCGTCGCTACGCCCCGGCGCCGAAACGACATTGCGTCAGTGGCTCGCGGTTTTTGCCGTCGCCATTAGCGCATTCGCTTTCGTCACGTCCGAATTTCTTCCGGTCGGGCTCCTGCCCCAGATTGCGCGCGATCTTGGCGTGACGCCGGGCACGGCGGGTCTGATGGTGACCACGCCAGGCGTACTCGCTGCGATTTTCGCGCCTGGCATGCTGATTCTCGCGGGCCGTATGGATCGGCGCCGCGTGTTTCTGCTGCTCACCGCCATGCTGCTCGCGTCCAATATCGTGTCGGCCATGTCGACGAATTTCGCCGTCATGCTGATCGGCCGCGCGATGCTCGGCGCGGCGCTCGGCGGTTTCTGGACGCTCGCGACTGCCGCAGCCGGACGTCTCGTACAAGTCAGCGACGCCGCGCGCGCCACCGCCATCATTCTCACGGGCGTGACCTGCGCCACGGTGATCGGCGTGCCGCTCGGCACCTTTATCGCAGGCCTGGCGTCGTGGCGCGCGTCGTTTCTCACGACGGGCGGGCTCGTTGCGGTCGCGCTGATTGCGCAGGCGCTCCTCGTGCCGTCGCTGCCGTCCGCCACCGCGCTGCGTATCGCGAATTTCGTCGAATTGATGCGCCGTCCGCACACGCGTCTGAGCATGCTGATGGTCGCACTGGTTTTCGGCGCGCATTTTTCGACCTATACGTTTATTGCGCCGCTGTTGCAGCAGGATTTTTCGCTGGGCGCCATTACGCTGTTGTTGCTCGCATTCGGCGTGATTGGCTTTTTCTCGAATGCGTTGTTGTCGATGGTGGTGGCGAATCGTTTGAAAACATCGGTCGCGGCGATGACGGCGCTGCTGCTGTGCGCGCTTTCGTCAATGCTGTTGCTCGATCACGTGCGCATCGGCGAAATCGCAGCGATGCTGATGTGGGGCGTCGCGTTCGGCGCACTCCCGCTGTGCTTCAGCGTGTGGATTCAGCGCGGAACGGCGGATCGGCCCGAAGCCGGTTCGGCGATGTTCGTCAGTGTGATTCAGGTCGCGATCGCGCTCGGTTCGTCGGTGGGCGGCACGATCGTCGATCATGCGGGCGTGCGCGCCGACTTCGTGCTCGGCTGCGGGCTGGCCGTGCTGGGGCTCATCACGTTGCAGCGTCTCGCGGCGATGGAACGTCCGCGTCCGGCGGCCGCCTCGTCGCTCGAATGCAATTGCGGCGCGTCGCTCGACTGATTTGCGGGTGTGCCGGCGGAGCGGGCTGTTTTTTCGCCCGAACGCCAGCGCCAGCGCTTCGAGTACTCGATTACTCGATTACTCGAATACAAAAGATAAAAGACTAAAAGCGCTCCTCGCCGGGATCGAGTTTCGATCCCGCTTCCATCGACACTCTGCCGTCGCGCGCGCTTGCCATGCGCGCGCGTCTGGCGCATCGTGCATCCTTCGTTCAACGCATTGTCAGTGTGTCATTGCGCGGTTTGCTTCTAACCGGGAGGTCTCACGATGTCGCTCGCGCTTTATGGTCATCCGTTTTCTTCCTATACGCAGAAGGTGCTCGTTGCGCTCTACGAGAACGACACGCCGTTCGCGTTCCGCACGATCGGGCCCGAAACGCCGCAGCACACGCAGGCGTGGCTGACGCTCTGGCCGCTGCGCAAGTTTCCCGTGCTGGTGGACGGCGAACGCAGCGTGGCGGAGACCAGCATCATCATCGAGTATCTGCAGCTCGCGCATGGCGGGGCGCAGCGGTTTTTGCCGTCCGAGCCGATGGCCGCGCTGGACGTGCGCTTTCTCGACCGCTTCTTCGACCTGCACGTGATGACGCCGGTGCAATGCGCGGTGGAGGGGGCGTTGACGGGCGACGCGGCGCAGCGCGAAGCGGCGCACGTGTACGCGGCGGGCAAGCTCGATCTGGCCTACGCGTGGCTCGATGAACGGCTCGCGGACCGAACCTGGGCGGCGGGCGAGGACTTCACGCTGGCGGACTGCGCGGCCGCGCCTTCGCTCTTCTACGCCGACTGGACGCACCGTATTTCCGAGCGCTTCGGCGCGCTGCGGGCGTATCGTGCGCGGCTGCTCGCGCGTCCGTCGTTTGCGCGCGCGGTGGAGGAGGCGCGACCGTATCGGCACCTGTTTCCGCTGGGCGCGCCTGATCGCGACTGAGTGTCCATCGCCGTAGTTAATCGGCGAAAATGTGCCGATTAACGAGGAAAATTAGCGATAAAAGGTAAAATTATGCCGATTAAAAAATTTAGTGTATGTGTTCATGTAACCGGTAATTTTCCGCCGTTTACCGACCTATATAAACCATAAACGGTATAATTATGCCTGTTACAGACCGTGGAGCAGGCGATGCTGTTCGATCTCGCGACAGTCGAGGAAATCGCGGGCGCACTGGCTCAGAAGCTGCGCGCCCTGAGGCTTCAGCAGTCCCTCACGCAAGCCGAGCTGGCGGCGCGCGCGGGCGTGTCCGAGCGCGCGCTGCGTAATTTCGAGCGTAGTGGCCAGGCGACGCTGGAGACCTTCCTGCGCGTGGCGCAGGCGCTCGGGCGCGCGTCCGATCTGGAGGCGCTGTTTGAGCTCAAGGTGCGCTCGATTCGCGCGATGGAGCAGGCGAGCGCGAACCGGCAACGTGCGCCGCGCCGCGCGTCCGCCAAAACGTCGACCGGGAGATCCGGCCAATGAAACGCCTGCGCGTGATCTACGAAGGCTGGGGCGAGCAGTTCGACCTGGGCGTGCTCGCGGACGACGGCCAGCATCTCCTCTTCGAATACACGCAGGCGGCGCGCGAGCGGGGCCTCGAACTCTCGCGCTTCAAACTCCCGCTGCAAGCGGCCGCGTTCGGCGACTTTCCGCAGCATCAGCAACGCTTGCCCGGCCTCGTCGCCGACAGCCTGCCCGACGGCTGGGGCATGCTGCTGATGGACCGCCTGTTCCGCGTGCGCGGCATCGACCCGTATTCGGTTTCGCCGCTCGATCGCCTCGCCGTGGTGGGGCATCGCGGCATGGGCGCGCTGAGCTATGCGCCCGAGAGCGAAGCGCCCATCGTGGTCGCCGATGTGAATCTCCACACCATCGCCGACGAAGTGCAGCAGGCGATGGCGGGCGCGAGCGAATCCGTGCTGCGCGAACTGGTGCTGATGGGCGGCTCGCCGCATGGCGCGCGGCCGAAAGTGCTGGTCAACGTGGATCACGCCGCCAATCGCATGTGGAATTCGGAAGACGCGCCCGGCACGCCGTGGCTCGTGAAGTTTCCCGCGCAAAACGAAGCGCCCGAAGTGTGCGCGATCGAAATGCTTTATTCGGATCTCGTGCGCGCGTGCGGGATCGAGATGCCGCCCACCGCGTATTTCGATCTCGGCGCGCAGGGCGCTGCGTTCGGCATCGCGCGCTTCGATCGCGAGGACGGTCAGCGCGTGCCCGTGCATACGGCGGCGGGCGTGGCGCACGTGGACTTCCGGCTGCCGTCGCTCGACTATACGAATCTGCTGCGCCTCGCGGGCTTCGTGACGCGCGACGTGCGCGAAGTCGAGGCCTTGTACGCGCGCTGCGTCTTCAACGTGATCTTCAATAATCGCGACGATCACGCGAAGAACTTCTCGTTCCGGCTCGATCGCGACGATCACTGGCGCATTGCGCCCGCGTACGACATCACGTTCAATCGCGGTCCGGCGGGACAGCATCAGATGGATATCGGCGGCGAGGCGCGTGCGCCCGCGCGCGCCCATTTGCTGAAACTCGCGAAAGAGAGCGGCGTGAAGGCGGCGAGCGCCGCGCGCATCATCGATCGCTCGGCGCGCATCGCGGGCGAACTGGCGGCGCGTGCTGCCGATTATCCGATTTCAGCGGCCACGGTCGCGGAAATCGTGGCTGCCGTGGAAGCGAACCGCTTGCGCCTGCTCGCCGCAAACTGAACGCAAGCGGCCGGGTATGCAACCTGCTGCCGATGTCACGATTGCGCACGCTTTCGTGCGATGCGAGCCGCGTCCATGCCCAGCGAGACAGAAACCCGCCAGTCCGCCCGTTCCACCCAATTCACGATGAGCGCCGATATAAACCATCGAGCCGCGATCGTCGAAACCGATCTCCCGGCGCGCCTCGACCGCTTGCCGTGGGGCCGCTTTCACGTGCTGATCGTCGTTGCGCTCGGCGTGACGTGGTTGCTCGACGGACTCGAAGTGACGCTCGCGGGCGCGGTGGCGAGTGCGTTGAAAACGAGTCCGGCGCTGCACGTCGACAACGCGCAAATCGGACTCGCGGGCAGCGCGTACATTGCGGGCGCGGTGCTGGGCGCGCTCGGCTTCGGCTGGCTCACCGACCGGCTCGGACGACGCAAGCTGTTCTTCATCACGCTCGCGGTCTATCTGCTCGCGACGGCCGCCACGGCGTGCTCATGGAGCTTCGCGAGCTTCATGGTGTTTCGCGCGCTGACCGGCGCGGGCATCGGCGGCGAATACGCGGCCATCAATTCGACCATTCAGGAATTCACGCCCGCCCGCGTACGCGGTTGGACCGATCTCAGCATCAACGGCACGTTCTGGGTCGGCGCGGGCATCGGCGCGCTGGGCTCATACGCGCTGCTCGATCCGCATTTTTTGCCGCCGGATTGGGGCTGGCGCGCGTGCTTCTTCATCGGCGCGGTGCTCGCGCTGATCATTTTGCCGCTGCGCCGCTGGATTCCCGAAAGCCCGCGCTGGCTGCTCACGCATGGCGAGCACGACGAAGCACGCGCGATCGTCGAGCGCATCGAATCGCGCTTTCGCGAAGTCGGCCATACGCTCGACGACAGCGCGACGCCACCGCTGCGTCTGCGCGCGCGTCGTCACACGCCGTTGAGCGAAGTGATGCACGCGATCTTCGTGCGCCATCGCCGCCGCGCCTTCGTGGGTTTATCGTTGATGACAGCGCAGGCCTTCTTCTACAACGCGATCTTCTTCACTTACGCGCTCGTGCTCACGGAGTTCTATCGCGTGCCGGGCGGCGACGTGGGCCTGTATCTGCTGCCGTTCGCGCTCGGCAATTTCCTCGGGCCGCTCGTGCTCGGCAGACTGTTCGACGTGCTGGGCCGCCGCAAGATGATCGCGGCCACCTACGCGCTATCGGGCGTGTTGTTGAGCGCGAGCGGCTATCTGTTCGCGCACGGTTGGCTCACCGTCGTGCAGCAGACGATAGCGTGGATGGTGATTTTCTTCTTCGCTTCGGCGGCGGCGAGTTCGGCGTATCTGACTGTGAGCGAATCGTTTCCGCTCGAGATCCGCGCGCTGGCAATCGCGGTGTTTTATGCCTTCGGCACCGGGCTCGGCGGCATTATCGGACCGGCATTCTTCGGACGACTGATCGATACGCATCAGCGCAGCGAAGTGTTCACGGGCTATCTCGTCGGCTCCGCGCTGATGCTGGGCGCAGCGCTGATCGCCGCGATCTGGGGCGTGGACGCCGAACGCAAATCGCTCGAACATGTGGCCACGCCGCTTTCCGCTATCGACGATGCCTAACGCCGCCTAATCACTAAAACGCGCTGCGATACGCATACAAACCGGGCAGGCCGCCCGTCATCACGAACAGTACGTTCTCTTGTGCGCCATAGCGGCCGCTCCGCACGTTCTCCAGCAGACCCGCAAACGCCTTGCCGCCATACACGGGATCGATCAGCAGACCTTCCGTCGAGGCGAGCAGGCGCACGGCGGCGCGCATGGCATCGGTGGGCAGGCCGTAACCGTCGCCGAGTTGTGATTCGTCGATCACGATGTCGCCGGCTTCAACGAGCAAACTCGCGTCGATGAGGCGCGCAGTTTGATTCGCCTTGTCGAGCGTCGTGGCGTGCGCTTTCTCCGCGCTGGCGTAAACCGCGAACGCCGTCACGCTGGACGGATTCAGACCAAGTGCTTTCATGCCCGCCACGAAGCCCGCGTGCATGCCGCCGCTGCCGTTGGGCATGACGGTGTGATCGAACGCGACACCGCTCGCGCGCGATTGCGCGGCGATTTCCGCTGCACCCTCGGCATAACCGAGGCAGCCAATCGGGCTCGATCCGCCGAGCGGACACACATAGACGTTGCGGCCTTGCGTGCGCAACGTATCGGCGCGTGCTTCGGCGAATGACAGCGAGTCAGTGCCAGCGGGCAGATCATGCACGTGCGCCGCAAGCAGATCGTCGAGCAGAATATTGCCGTTTTCAAGGTACTCCGCGTCGAATCGCGGCACCGAGCGCGTGAGCACCAACTCGCACTGCAGTCCCGCACGCGCGGCCGCCGCCGCCGTCAGGCGCGCATGATTCGACTGCCGCGCGCCGACGGTGATGATCGTATCCGCGCCACGCGCGAGCGCTTCGCCCATCAGGAATTCGAGCTTGCGCAGCTTGTTTCCGCCGCCGCCGAGTCCGTTCAGATCGTCGCGTTTCACATAGATATTCGCGCCGCCCAACTGCTTGCTGAGCCGCGATAAATGTTGAACAGGCGTCGGGCCTTCGAGCAGCGCGTAGCGGGGGAAGGTCGAAAGATCGAGTGAGGTCGGGTTCATGAAAGGGCGGAGGACGTTGTGTATCGATGAGCGGGCGTTATCGCCCGTTGCGCGCGCGGGCCTGTTCGGCGAGCGCCTTGTAATCGTAGGTTGGATAGAACTCGGTGCGATAGCCGCCCCAGGCCGTTTCCTCGATGGCGCGATTCACTTCGCGCAACCGTGCCGCAGGCACGCGCAAGGTGACGACCTGGCCCAGTCCCATCATCACGTACCACGACACGACTTCGATGCCCGGCGGCGGAAAGGCCTTGTAAAAGCCTTGTTCGGCGAGTTGCTGATTGATCTTCGGCAGCGGTTTGGATTCGTCGTGTTTGAGGACGATGGTCAGCAGAAAGGTGCCGTCGCCGGCGGGCGTGACGGGCATGCCGGGCGGCACGGCGTTGGTGTTTTCCGCCGTGTTCGTGGATTGCGCTGCGGTGAAGGGCGCGAAAGCGCTCAGCGCGGCGGCGAGCGCAACGGCCGCCGTCCAGTTATATACGCGATGCATCGGCATGCTCCAGATCGAGGTTGGAGTACGGACACGCATGACTTGCGCCGTGGCCTGACCGCGGCGCAGCGTGCAGGATACACGCTTCGTGCCGATCTCGCGTGACCCGCCGATGACGCCGCGTTCAGCCGTTTTGCGGTGTGCGCAGCGCGCGCGTATTGCGCTCGATGGCGAGCAGCAGCAGGAGCACAGTGAGGAAGCCCGCCAACGCGAGCAGCGTGCCCAGCGACGAGCGGAATTGCGCGCTGCGCGCCTGGGCCGCCTCGATCAGCGATTGCGCCGAGGCGATGCGCTCGATCTTGAAGCGCGCGTATTGATTCATCGCCGTCGCCACGTAGCGGTCGCGGTCGTCCCATTCCCAGGCCGACGCATGGTGCATCGCGCGCGCGATGACCTGGCCGAGTTCATCGACGAATTGCTGGCGGTCGGCGAGCGGTACATTGTCGAGCCACGCGTCGAGCATCGGCTGACTCGCATTGTGCTGATCGAGCACGGCGCGCAACGGCGCGGGCAACGCCAGCCCGGCGGCGGCGGGAAGCTCGAGCGTGGCCTCGTCGTCGTTCGCGCTGTTGACGTTGTTGTTCGAAATGGCGTCGTTGGCCGCTTCCGTGCCTGGAATCGAGGCGAGCACGGCGCTCGCGCTCACGGGCGGATCGGCGCTCACGTCCGCGTTGCCGGAGGCGGATAGAGCGGCGATCACCGCCATCATCGCCAGCACCGCGCCGACGAGCGCCACGATGCACAACACGCGCGCCGTACCCAGCAGGCGCCGTTCCAGATTGTCCGCGAGCCTCATTTCAACCCCGTAAATTGCGTGCGATTGTGCGCGAGCGCGTCTGTCATGGCTCGCGCAAATAACGTTCCGAAAGCGCTTCGTAAAGCGGCGGCGCGAAAAAGCGCGAGACGCGGCTCGCGATCAGCGCGGTCGCCATGAGCGACAGCACGAGCGCATGCCCGTTGATCATTTCGATGACGATCACGAACGCCGTGATCGGACTCTGCGTGACCGCCGCGAGATAACCGACCATGCCGAGCGCAATCAGCATCGAGAGTTGCATCTGCGAAAACACCATATGCAGCGTATTGCCGATGCCCGCGCCAATTGCAAGCGACGGCGCGAACAGGCCGCCCGGCGCGCCGGGCAGATACGAGCCCACCATCGATACGATCTTGAACAGCGGATACGCGGCGCTCACGTGCGCGTTGCCTTCAAGCATGCTGCGCGCTTCGGCATAACCGCTGCCAAACGCGTGGCCGTGCGAAATCACGCCGACGATCGCGATGATCAGCCCGCACAGCGCACCGAAGCGCACCGGCTGTTTCGCGCGCATGTCGAGCAGTCGGGCGGGCATCCAGCGCCGCGTGTTGAGTAGCAGCCAGCAGAAGCAGCCGCCGAGCACGCCCGCAATCACGCCGATCAGCATGACGGCCACCGTGAGCCACTTCGGCAAACCCGCACCGATGTCGATGGTGCCGAAATACACGTAATTGCCTTGCAGGCCGAGCGAAACGATACCCGCGAAGATAATCGCTGTGATCAGCACGCCGCTGGTGCGTGCAGAGAAACTGCGCATCAGTTCTTCGATGGCGAACACCACGCCCGCGAGCGGCGCATTGAACGCTGCCGACAAGCCTGCCGCGGCGCCCGCGAGCGCGAGCCGGCGTTCGAGCGCGCCGTGGCTGATCGCACGAAAACGCTGCGGATAGAAACGGCGCAGGCTGAACATGAGCGCCGCGCCCACGTGGATGGTCGGACCTTCGCGGCCGATGGTGAAGCCGCCGAGAATGGCGAGAAACGACACGAAAATCTTGCCGACGAGAATGCGCAACGTGAGCAGCCGGGGCCCGAGCGCATCGGGGCCATGCAGCATGGCGATCACCTGCGGGATGCCGCTGCCTTCCGCGCCGTCGAAAAAGCGCCGCGTGATCCAGACCGTCAATGCGCCCATCGCGGGCGCAATCAGCAGCGGCAACCAGAAGTGCTCGGCGGCGTAGCGCAGAAAGAGCGCGTAACCGAAGTCGATGAGCTTGGCGTAAAGCACGGCGACGAGGCCCACGGCCACCGCGCCCAGCCAGAACACGCCGTAGTGCAGCCAAAGCCGGTTGGCGCGCTGGATCGCGCGCCGGTCGATCAGCCCGAAAATGCGCACGGTGCCGTCTCTCCTGTTGTTGATTGCTGTTGTGTGGATAGCGCCGTCGCGCGCGTCGTTTCCGATGATCGAAAAAAAACCCAGCGATCACGCTGGGTCAGGGGAAGCCACCACCAGTTGGCGCCGGTGGCAACTGGACGTACAGTCCGGCATGCTGAGGACATCACCATGTCACGCGACCCGACGGCGCACCCATTACCGGTGCGCTGCGATGAACGATCACGATGTGACATATCGATCAATTTAAGCCGGGATACTTAAAGGAAACTTAAAAAACGCTTAAACGGCGCGGCGGACATCAGGCCTGCTCGTCACGGAACGCCCAGCCGAACGACTGCACTTCCGACTTGTGCAGCGCGGCCAGCTTCATCAGACAACGCTCGCCCTCGGCCGTGAGATGCACCTGAACCTGACGCCGATCGTGCGCGCTCGGCACGCGTTCGACCAGACCGGCCGCCTCGCAGCGCGTGACCAGCGCCACGGTGCCATGCGAGGACGCCTGCAGCCGTTCGGCGAGTTCGCCCACGGTGGCCCAGTCGCGATCCGGGAAGGCGCGCGTGTGCAGCATCAGCATGTATTGCAGCGGCGTCACGCCTTCGGCGTGCACGATCTCTTCGGAATAGCGCAGAAAGCGGCGCAGACGATAGCGGAACTCGGAAAGCTCCTCCAGATCGGCGCGCGAGATCTGCTCCGTGGCCTTGCGGCGTGGCGATGACATGAAGCGTTGCCGTGCGGGTCAGCTCAGCGGCTTGACGTAATTTTCCGAAAGCCAGTAGCTCATCTGGCCATGCGGGCCGTTGATGAGCACCGCGTGCGGATCGTCGACGCCATCGTCCGCGATGGTGCACGCAATGGTGCCGTCCGGAATCATCGTGACCTGCTGGGCGTTCGCGAGCCGCGCGAGCTTCTGCGCGCTGAGCGGATAGAGATGGGTGTAGATGTCGTAGCTGATCGCGCCCGGCGCATCGCCCTCGATCCGCACTTGCGGACCTTCGGTGCAGGTGTGCGCGAACGCGCTCGCCGTCCAGACGCCGACCAACGCGGCAAGGAAAAGTCGCTTCATGGGCTTCCTCTGCTGAATCAAGACTGCGTTCGACGCGGTGCGCGCAACGTCGTGCATGCAACGCCGAACGCCCGCATCGGCGGGAACTCAGCGTGCATTATACGTTTCTTACGATCTGAAGGTATTTCACATCGTGACATTTCGCGCGATTCGGCCGCGATCGCAGAGGCTTTCGTGTGCCCGAACGGGCGTCGGGCTTACGCGCGCTCGCGCGACGCGGTCCAGTCGATGGCGGCGTCGAACAGACGCAGCCCGGCTTCGGAGAGGTTAGGAAACGAATCGTTGTCCATGAAGAACATCGTGCGGCGCGCGGGCGCGAGTGCTTCGTAGTCCATCGTCGCGCCTTTCTCGTAGGTGAAAATCGCGGCCTTTTCCGGCTGACCATAGATCGTGGCGATGATCGACGCGCCAAGTCCCGGCTTGCCCCAGCTCATCGGCGCCTGCTTGCGGAACACGTTGGTCACGCCGGCGCTCAGGCCGCCCGAGGCCGCGTGCGGCGCATTCACGAGCCATAGATAGCGCTCTTTTTCTACTTCGCCGAAATCGGTGTCGTGCCGTTTGCCGCTCATCGCGAGGTCGTCGAGCAGATCGTTTTCCCACGTGAGCAGCGGCACGGGCGCGCTGCGCCAGCCCGCGGGCACGTCCTTCGCGGAGACCGTCGACGAGATGATGACGAGCCGCGCGTCGCGCGCGAGCGCGGGATCGAAGTTCTGATCGACGAGTCGCACGGTGTAGCCGCGCGTTTGCAGATGTGCGGCGATGGCCTGATCGACGGCGAGATTCGGTCCCTTGAGTTGCACCACCAACAGCACCGTGCCGGAGGTGTCGGGACGTTGTGCGCGCGCACCGGGCGCGGCGAAGGACGCGGCGAGCGCGCCGAGCGTGAGCAGCGCATGGCGCCGCGAAAGCGTGCCGGGCGTGCTCGCCGCCGATGAAGAAGAACGCGATTTCGTGCGGTTTTTCATGAGGTGTCGTGTGCCGGTCAGAATTCGAAGGTGGAGAGCAGCGAGACCTGGCGCGCGTCGCCGACGGCAACGAAATAGCGGTTCGCGCTCGACGGGTAATAGGTCTTGTTGAAGAGGTTCTTCACGTTCAACTGAAACGAAACGCGATGGCCGCCCCATTTCGTGTCGTAGGTCGCGAACGCGTCCGCGACCGTGTAGGCGGGCAGCGTGAAGCTGTTGGCCGAGTCGCCGGGCCGTGCGCCCACGTAATGCGCGCCCGCGCCCACGCGCAATTGATCGCCGCCGAACAGCGCGCCAAAGTCGTAGACCGCAGCCAGCGACGCCGTATTCTGCGCGACGTTCCAGAGCCGGTTGCCTGCGTATTCGGGGTCTTCGGTGGTCTTCGCGTCGATATACGCGTAGCTCGCGATCACGCTCCAGTGCTCGCCGATCTGCCCGGACACGTCCAGCTCCACGCCGCGCGAACGCGCCTTGCCCGAGGTGCGCCAGTCGGTTTCCTTGGTCGTGTCGTTGTACTGCGAAACCAGCACGTTCGACTTGTCGATGTTGAACAGCGCGAGCGTGCCGGTGAGACCGGCGGGCATGGCGATCTTCGCGCCGAGTTCCCACGAAGTGGCTTCCTCGGGCCGCACCGCCGAATCGATCACCACGCCCGTGCTGAGCGGCGCGATCGTCGACGTCGGCTTGAGCGACTGCGTATAGCTGCCGTAGAACGAGACGTTATCGGTCCATTTGTAGATCACACCCGCGCGCGGCAGCCATTTGGTGCCGTTCAAATCGGTATTCGCCTTGAACGGCCGGCCTTTGCCCGCTACCTGGTTGTACGAAATAAATCGCGCGCCGCCCACGAGTATCCACTTGCTGGTCAGATGCAGACTGTCCTGCAGAAAAACGGAGGTGTCGTGCAGCGTGTCGGTCTGATCGCTGTCGCTGGCGGACACCGTGCTTGACGGGCTTTCGCGCCCGTACACGGGATTCAGATAATTGAACGTATATTGCGTGGCCTGACGCAGCAGATCCGCGCGATAGATACGCCGGTATTCGTCGTCCACGCCGACCTGCAGATCGTTGCGCAGCCCCGCGATATCGAAGTGACCATCGACATAGGCAATGCCGTAACTGTCTGTGCTCAGCGCGCCGTGCGTCGCGTCGTTGCTCCGCGAAAGCGCGCCCGTCGTGCTATTCACGCCTTGCACGCGCAACTGGTTTGCGTCGTAGGTTTCGCGGTTGTAGCTATAGCCGACATGGACTTTCCAGTTCGGATCGATCTGATGATCGACGAGCAGTTGAGCGAGATGCGATTCGCCGCTCATGTTGTTGAACGGTTCGTCGAGACGCTCGCGCGCGGAGATCGCCAGCGGCGCATTGGTCTTGGGATCGAGCGCGGTGCCGCGATCGAACGGATAGAGAAATTTGCGGTACTGATAGGAGAGCACCACCTGCGTATCGCGGCCATACCACGCGACCGAAGGCGCGACGAGCGTTTCGCGATGCTCGCCGAAATTGCGCCAGTATTGCTCGTTGACCTGATCGAGCACGAGACGATAGGCGAGCCCCGTATCGCCGATCGGACCGGTGGTGTCGAGCGTCGCGCCGCCGCCGTTGCGGCCGTGACCGTACGTGGAGCCGAGCACCGAAATCGCGTGATACGGCGTGAGCATCGGCTGCTTGCTGACCACGTTGACCACGCCGCCCGGGTCCATGATGCCGTAGAGCAGCGACGTCGGGCCCTTGAGCACTTCCACGCTGTCCACTGCGTCGTTCAGCGCGCGGCCCTGCACGAGCGGCATGCCGTTTTCCATGATCGAGCCGTCACGGTTGCCGCCGAAGCCGCGCTTGAGCAGCGTGTCCTGCGTGCCCGCGAGCGTGTTGCCCTGCACGATGCCGCTCACGTTCGCGAGCGCGTCGTCGAGATTACGCGGACGCTGATCGCGCAGCACCTGCGCGGGCACCACGTTGATCGCCTGCGCCGTGTCGAGCACGGGCGTGTCCGAACGCGTGATGTTCGCTTCGGCGGGCGCGCGATAGCTGCCCGCCTTGATCGCCGATGCGCCCACCTTCACGGCGGGCAGCACGGCGCGATCGTCGAGATCAGCATTGGCGGGATCTTCGGTCAGCGTGTAGCTGCCGTTCGCCTGTGCGTTCGCCGCGAGTCCCGTGTTGCGCAGAATGCGCGCGAGGCCTTCGGCCACGCCATATTCGCCATGCAATCCCGCGCTCGTGCGATTCGCCGCGAGCGCGCCCGGATACGCAATCATCACACCGGCCTGCTGGCCGAACTGATTCAACGCGGCGTCGAGCGGACCGGCGGCGATGTCGTAGGTTTGCCGCGCCGAGGCTTGCTGCGCGGCATCGTTCGCATTCGAAGCCGACGTTGCCGCGGCGGCGAGCGTGGGCGTCGTGGCGCTGATCGCAAAGAGGGCGAGCGCCGCGATGCCGATCCAGTGGCGCTGGCGCAAGGCGTGAGGCGCCTCGGCGTGGTGAGGTGAATGCATGGTCGTGAAGGCTGGAAAAAGTCCGATGAAGAAGTGCTCTCATCTGGCTTGTCCCGCGAGAATCGAAAACAGCTCAGCTTTTTTCGAAATTTTTTCGAATCGTTTTTATCGCGCTAAAAAGTGCGGCTGAAAGGGTGCGCGCGCTCGCCGTCGTCACGCGCGGGCGGGCCCCACGGTGACCCAGAAACGCGTCATGTAGTCCACGCGCAGCGGCAGGGCGCGCGTGAGCGTGTCGAGGACGAGATCGGTATCGGCGAGCAGATAGGTGCCGGAAACACGCAGCGAAGCCACGCGCGGATCGCAACGCAGAATGCCTTCGCGATAACGCGACAGTTCGTCGAGCAGATCGCCGAGGCGCTCGTTACTCGCGACGAGCATGCCTTGCGTCCACGCGGCCGCCGCGTTCGAAACGGGTTCTTTCGCGAGCACGGCGTTTGCGGTGAATTGCACGCGCTCGCCTGCGTTGAGCGTTTGCGCCGACGAGGGGGCAGCGTCCGGCACCACGCGCACCGCGCCTTCGAACACGGCGAGTTGCGTGACGTCGCTCGCCTGACGCACCGAAAAGCGCGTGCCGATAGGCGTTGCCGTGCCTTGCGCGGTCTGCACCACGAAGGGGCGAGGCGCGGGGCCGTCGCGATGGCCGGTGGCGACCATGATCGCGCCGCGCCGAAGCACGATGCGCCGCTCGTCCGTCGTGAATCGCAGGTCGACGGCGGTGGCGGTGTCGAGCGTCAACGAGGTGCCGTCGGCGAGCGTGAGTGTGCGCACTTCGCCGGTCGCGGTGTGCAGATCGGCGGTCCAGCCCGGCCACGCCGAGCGATGGCGTGCGCTCCATGTTGCGCCGCCCGCGAACAGCAACACGGCGAGCGCCTTGATGCCCGCACGGCGATGGCGCGACGCCGGTCCCGCGCCGCTACGCGTCGTGGCTTTCGCGCGCGTGAGCGCAGCGCGCGCGGCATTCGCGGAAGCGCTTTCGCCAATCGATTGAATGCGGCTGGAAACGGATTCGATATGCTGCCAGGCGCGTTCGTGATCGGCATGCGCCGCGCGCCAGGCGTCGAAATCCGCGCGTTGCGAAGGCGTGACGCTGCCGCTACTCAGATCGAGCCACCATTCCACGGCGCGATGCGCGACCTCGGGCGCCACATTGGGCGGCGTGACATTCACGGCGCGCTCCGCTCAGAGCGCGAAAAAACACTGCGCCGCCGCCTTCGCCAGATAGCGCTTCACGGTGGCCAGCGAAATATCGAGCGATTCGGCGATTTCCGCATGCGTGGCGCCATCGAGTTGCGCGAGCAGAAACGCACGCTTGACGATGACGGGCAGGCCGTCGAGCAGCTTGTCGATTTCGCAGAGTGTTTCGAGCAGCAGCGCCTGTTCTTCGGGCGAGGGCGCGAGTGCTTCGGGCACGTGCGCGAGCGCGTCGAGATACGCGCGTTCGACCTGCTCGCGACGCCAGTGGTTATACAGCACGCGCTGCGCGACCGTGGTGAGAAACGCGCGCGGTTCGCGGGCTTCGATCGGTTCTTCGCGATCGAGCAGGCGCGTGAACGTGTCGTGTGCCAGATCGCTCGCGCGATGCGCGCAACCGAGCTTGCGCCGCAGCCAGCCGTGCAGCCACCCGTGATGCGCCCGATAAAGCGCTTCGATTTCGAGGTGCACGGTGGGCGGAAGGGCGTTCATGCGTCTTTACACGGGCGATTGGCAGGTCGGGCGAGCGGCGAGCAAAAAGGGCAGGTTTACAGATTTCGTCGCGTAGCTTACACGCGGGCTTCAGAAAAGTAAATGAGAATTGTTCTCGAAAACTCGATTTGAATCGCCGGTCCATTTGTCCCTTTAAGCTGCGAGTTCAATAGCGGATAAGCGACATTGGCGTGACATTGCACGCACATAACCCGCGGATTACCAATCCGTTATCTGCATTCTGTTTCATGTTCGCTTAAGGCAACGAGACACAAAATGGATTCGCCTTCACCCGTAGTCAATCCGGTTTACTTATTCGAGGATGAATCCATGAAAGCCAAATTGTTTGTTTCGATGATCGTTGCCGCCGCCATGCTGCCGAGCGTGGTTTTTGCCCAATCTTCATTCCAGTCCCGCGAACCGGTTTCGCGCGCCGAGGTCAAGGCGCAAATCGTTCAGGCCGAACACGACGGCACCTTGCATCCGTCCAATACGCGTTATCCGGACCCGGCAATCCACGCCCGGATGTCGACACAAAACGACAGCGGATACGGCATGACGCCCGCGACTTATTCGCAGTCGGGCGCTTCCGTCGCACCCATGTTCGTTAAAGCGATTTACGAACACCATTGAAGCGCGGAATGCATCGCTATTCACCGCCATTCGACGCTTTCTCCCTGGGCCGGGGCGAAGATGTCGAAAATGTAATGCGGTGGTTATCCGCCTGACCGCTACGCGTGCGCGAACCCGGTAGAATCGCGCCATCAGGGAGGCGGAATAAAGCCGGAGAAAACACATGCGAGTCCTCGTTATCGAAGACGAGCCCAAGACGGGCGCCTACGTGAAAAAAGGCCTGGAGGAATCGGGCTGCAGCGTGGACCTCGCGACCGACGGCGCTCAGGGGCTGCTGCTCGCGCAGGAAGAGGAGTACGACGTGATCGTGCTCGACGTGATGCTGCCGGTGCTCGACGGATGGGCCGTGCTCAAGCGCCTGCGCGCCAGCAAGCCCACGCCGGTGCTGTTCCTCACCGCGCGCGACGACGTGGCTGATCGCGTGCAAGGGCTCGAGCTTGGCGGCGACGATTACCTCGTCAAGCCGTTCGCCTTCGTCGAACTGCTCGCGCGCGTGCGTACACTGGCGCGACGCGGCCCGCCGCGCGAAGCGGAGAGCATGCGCATCGCCGATCTGGAAATCGACGTGATTCGCCGACGCGTGAAGCGCGGCACCACACGTATCGATCTCACGCCGCGCGAATTTTCCCTGCTGCAATTGCTCGCACGCCGCCAGGGCGAAGTGCTGAGCCGCACGCAAATCGCCTCATTCGTCTGGGACATGAATTTCGACAGCGACACCAACGTCGTTGAAGTCGCCATTCGCCGTCTGCGCGCGAAAGTCGACGAAGGCTATCCGGTCAAGCTGATCCACACGGTGCGCGGCGTGGGCTACGTGATGGAAGAAAAGGACGCCGACTGATGCCGCGCCGCTCGCTTGCGGTCACGCTCGCGGTGGCGTTCAGCGCCACGACGCTCGCGGTGTTCGTCTGCGTCGGCTGGTATCTGTATCTCGCGCTGGCACAGCAGGTGCGCAAGCACGACGATCAGGACGTCGTGCTCGCCGCGCGCCATGTGCGCCGTCTCGCCACCGAACTCGGTTCCGCGCAGGATGCGCTCGCGCACGCGCAGCGGCTTTCGAGCGCGGTGCTCGGCAATCCCTCGCTCGCTCTGCAGATCGTCGACGCTCAAGGCCACCAACTCGCCGCGCACGACGAAGGAGAAACTTTCGACGAACCGCCCACACCGCTTTCCAACGCCATTGCGTCCGCCGATGTCGATCTCTCGCCCGCGCACGCGGGCGCGCTCGTGCTCGCGCCCGACGCGCGCATTACCGATCGCGCGATTCGCGAATGGCGCAGCGCGCATGGCGTGCCTGTGCGCAGCATCGCCTTCGACGTGACGCTGCGCGATGGCGCGACCGTGCGCGTGGCCATTGCGCGCGACATGCGCGGGCCGCTGAGCCTGCTCGATTCGTATCGCGACACGCTCGCGTTCGCGGGCAGCGTGGGCACGCTCGTCGTGCTGCTCGGCAGTTACGCGTGGATTCGTCTCGCGTTGCGGCCCTTGCGCCAGATTGCCGATCAGGCGCGCGAAGTCACCGCGTATCGGCTGGATCAGCCTATTCGCGTGAAGCACGTGCCGGGCGAACTGGCGACGCTGGTGGCGTCGCTGAACGCGATGCTCGAACGTTTGCACGCGGGTTTTCAGCGGCTTTCCCAATTCACCGCCGATCTCGCGCACGACATGCGCACGCCGTTGAGCAATATTCGCGGCGCGACGGAAATCGCGCTCGCGCGCCCGCGCCCCGAAGAGGAATATCAAACGGTGCTCGCCTCGAATCTCGAAGAGTGCGAGCGACTCTCGCGCATGATCGAGAACGTTATTTTTCTGGCGCGTGCGGAGCATCCGCGCTTTGAAACGCGCCGCCGCGCCGTGAACGTGTACGACGAACTCGAACGCATCGCAGGCTATTTCGAAGGGCTCGCGGAAGAGGCGGGGCTGGCGATTCGTGTCGACGGCAGCGGCACCTTGAATGTCGACGTCGAATTGTTTCGCCGTGCGCTGAGCAATCTGATTGCAAATGCGCTGCGCTATACGCCCGCTGGCGGCACGATCGTTTTAACGGCGACGCCGTCCGCGCATGCGCTCGATGTCGTCGTCGAGAATCCCGGCACGCCGATCCCGCCCGAACATCTCGAACGTATTTTCGAGCGCTTTTATCGCGCCGATCCGTCGCGCACCAGCGCGCCCGAAGCAATGGGCGCGGGCGCATCCGCGGGTCTCGGGCTTGCGATCGTGCGCACCGTGATGGAACTGCACGGCGGCAGCGTGCGCGCGGAAAGCGACGCACGCAGCACGCGATTCATTCTGCGTTTTGTGGACGATGCAGTGTGAAAAGCGTTCGCACGTTTCAATGCGCGTCGCTCCACGTGCCGCCTAGCGCCTGAATCAATCGCACGCAGGCATCCATTCTTCGTCCTTCGATTCCCACGGCATCGCGCTCGTTCGTGAGCGCAATGGTCTGCGACGTGACCACGTCGAGATAACTGACTGCGCCCGCGTTAAAACGATTCGTCGTAAGTTGCAACGCCTGTTGCGCGGCCTGGGCGGCGCGCTGTTGCGTGACCGATTCGTCGGCGAGCGCCTGCAGCGCGGAAAGATTGTTCTCCACCTGCTCGAACGCCACGAGCACGGTTTGCCGATAATCGGCCACCGTGCCGTCGTATTGCGCGGTTGCGCCGTGCAAGGTCGCCGTACGCTTGCCGCCGTCGAACAGCGTGCCGACGAGTTGCGGCCCGATCGACCAGAACAGGCTCGGCGCGCTGAGCCACGGCGCGAAGAACGAGCTTTCGAGACCCGCCGTCGCGCTGAGCACGAGATTGGGAAAGAACGCCGCGTGCGCCGCACCGATCTGCGCATTGGCGGCCGCGACGCGACGTTCAGCAGCGGCGATATCGGGACGTCGCTCGATCAATTGCGCGGGCAGACCCGGTGGAATCGTCGGCAACGTGAACGACGCGTGCGCGACTGGCAGCGAAAATATCGACGCCGGCTCGCCGATCAGCGTGGCGATCGCGTGTTCGAGTTGCGCGCGATTGACGTCGATATCGCGAGCCTGCGTGCGCGTGCTGTCGAGTTGCGTTTGCGCCTGCGCCACCGCCGAAGCGTCGATCGCACCATTGCGCTGCTGGTTCTGCACGATACGCAGCGCGTCGGCGTAGGCCTGCACGCTCGCATCGAGCAATTGCTTTTGCGCGTCGAGCGTGCGCAAATCGAAATAGTCGACGGCGAGTTGCGCGCTCATCGCCAGCCGCACGGATTCGAGATCGGCGGCGCTCGCCTGTGCATTCGCGCTGGCGTTGGTGACTTCGTCGCGAATGCGGCCGAACACGTCGGGTTCCCACGTCGCGGAAACGCCCACGGCGTAATCGGGAATCGTCTTGCCCGCGAGCGACGAACCCTCTTTATTCGCGGACGTGCGATAGCGGTCCTGCGCAACGCCCGCAGTAATGGTCGGCAGAAAACCCGCGCGTTGATAATCGGTTAGCGCGCGCGCCTGATTCAGATTCGCGAGCGCCTTGCGCACACTTTGATTCGACACGTCGATGCGCGCTTCAAGCGTATTCAATTCCGTGTCGTTGAATACGGTCCACCACGCGCCGCGCGGCGTGGCATCGGCGGGCGTGGCGACTTGCCACGCGGACTGCTGCGCCGAAGCGTCGGATGCGCCCGCGAAATGCGTGGGAATTTCGACCTTGGGCGCCTGATACGGCGCGACTGTCGAGCACGCAGCAAGCGTGGTGATCACCGCCGCTGCGAGCGCGCGTTTGGGCAGCGTGCAAAAGCTCATGATTGCTTCGCCCCCGCGTCAGGCGTGGTCGTGGCGATGCTGACCGCTTGCCCGTTCGTGATGCTGTCGCCGGGATTGTCGATCACGCGATCGCTATCCACGAGACCTGATGTGATCTCTACGTGCGTGCCGAAATCGCGGCCCAGATGCACGAGTTTGATCTGCACCTTGCCGCTCGTATCGACGATGGCGACCGACACGCCATCGGGGCGGAACAGCAGCGCGCTCACCGGAATTTCCAGGGCGGGCGTGGCGGTCGTGAGCGCGAGATGCGCCTGCACATAGCCGCCAGGCAGCAGCGCGCCGTCGGCATTATCGACGTCGATCTCCACGCGCAAGGTACGGCTCGCGGGATCGAGCGCGCCTGCCGTGCGTGCCACGCGCGCATTGAAACGACGCCCGGGATATTGCTGCGTCGTGAGCCACGCCTGCGTCGTCGGCGTGATGCTCGCCGCGTCGTCTTGCGGCACGTCCACGAAAACACGCAAGGTCTGCGTTTGCGACAGATGGAACAACTCGTTGGTGGCGTTGGGCGTGCCCGGCGTGCCGCCCGCGGTGACGAGCGCGCCCACGTCCACATCGCGCGACGTAATCACGCCGTCGAACGGCGCGGTGACTTTTTCATACGAAACGAGTTGCGTCAGGCGCGCGACGTTCGCTTGCGCGGCGGCGAGCGCGGCTTGTTTCGTCTGCATGTCGCTGGTTTTGGCGTCGGCGTCCTGCTGCGCAACCGACTGGCTCTGCAACATCGTTTGCCAGCGGGCGGCGGTGGTTTTCGCATACACATACGCGGCCTGCGCTGAGGTTTCGTCGGCGCGGGCCGCACGCAATTGCGCGTCGAGATCGGGCGCGGCGATATCGGCGAGCACCTGGCCCGCCTTCACGTGTGTGCCGATGTCGGTGTACCAGTGCGCGATATAGCCGCTCGTGCGCGCGTAGATCGAAGCATCCGAATAAGGCGTGGCGGCGCCTGGCAGCACGAGGTCTTCGCTCGCCGGCGCGTGCTGCGGTTGCACGACCGAAACGGTGAGCGTGGTCTGCGCGGACGTTTGCGCGGCGAGCGCCTGGTTCGCACGCAGGCGCGGCACGACGCCCGCTGCGAGCAACGCAAGCGCGAGCCCGGCGAGCAAGGGCAATGCGAAGGAGCGCGAGCGGCGTTTAGTGCTGCTGCCACGTTCTTGTGAGTTGTCGGTGTCGTTCATGATCGTGAATCGAGCGAGAAATAAGGAATGTCGATTGAAGCGGCCGGGCGCGGCGTTATTGGTCGGCGTCGGCGGATTGCGCGTCGAGCGCGGCGGCTTCCTGCGCTGTCATTGCTTCGCGCGCCTCAGCGCGTGCTTTACGGCGTGCGAGCCAGCCGTGGACGATGCTGAACACCACCGGCACGAACATCAGCGTGGAGAGCGTGCCGCACGCGAGACCGCCGATCACGGCGCGGCCGAGCGGTGCGTTCTGTTCGCCGCCGTCGCCGAGTCCGAGCGCCATCGGCAACATGCCGATCAGCATCGCGAGCGCCGTCATCATGACGGGACGAAAGCGCGTGAAACCGGCCTGCACGGCGGCTTCCGCAGGCGCGAGGCCTCCGGCCAGCCGCTCGCGCGCGGCGGTGATCACGAGAATGCTGTTCGCGGTCGCAATGCCGATGCAGAGAATCGTGCCGGTGAGCGCGGGTACGCTGATCGTGGTGTTGGTGGCGAACAGCATCCACGCAATGCCCGCGAGCGAGGCGGGCAGGCCGCTCAGGATAATGAGCGGATCGAGCCACGACTGGAAGTTCACGACCATCAGCAGATAGACGAGCGCAACCGCGAACACGAGACCGCCCAGAAGCCCGGAAAACGCCTCGTGCATGGCCTGCACCTGGCCGCGAATCACGATGGACGAACCCGGCGGCAGCTTCGCTTCTTCGCTCTTCACGATGGCGGCGACGTCGTTCGCCACACTGCCCAGATCGCGGCCTTGCACCGATCCAAAAATATCGAGCACAGGCTGTACGTTGTAATGCGACACGACGGCTTGTTGCGTGCCGCGCGTAAACGTGCCGAGCGAGCCGAGCAGATTCTGCACGCGTGGCGCGCCATTGGCGGCGTTTTGCGGACCGCCGGCATCACTCGTGCTCGAACCGGTCAGCGGCAGATTCGCGAGCGCCTGCAGCGAATTCACGTCGTATTGCGGCATCATCACCATGAGCGGATAGCTCACGCCGTTCTTCGGATCGAGCCAGAAATTCGGCGTGGTTTGCGAACTGCCCGAGAGTGCGATCAGCAGGTTCTGCGCGACGTCGCGTTGCAGCAGCCCCGATTGCATGGCTTTAGTGCGGTCCACGTCGATATTGATCGCGGGTTCGTCGCCCGGTTGTTGCAGCCGCGCATCGACAAGTCCGCGCACGCCACGCAGTTTCGCGAGCAGATCGTTTGCGACGACGCGATTGGCCGCGAGTTTGTTGCCGACGATTTGAATATCGATCGGCGCGGGCAAGCCGAAGTTGAGAATCTGGCTGACGATATCGGCGGGCAGGAACGCAAAGCTCACGCCGGGAAACGCTTTCGTGAGGACGTTACGCAGTTGCGCGACATATTGCGCGGTCGGACGGTGGCCCGGTTTGAGCGACACCATCACGTCGGCGTCTTCGGTGCCGATCGGGTCCGACGAGTCATACGTGAGATTGATGCCGCTGACCGGCACGCCAATATTGTCGAGTATCGCGCCTTGTTCCGCAGGCGGAATCACGCTGCGAATGCGCGCTTCCACTTCATCGGTCAGGCGCGCGGTTTGCTCGATACGCGTGCCGGTGGGCGCGCGCAGATGCAGGCGGATTTCGCCGGTATCCACGCTCGGGAAAAAGTCGCGGCCCGTGAAGGCGAGTAGCGCGAGCGATGCAAAACAGCAGCCGAGAAAGATCGGCACGAAGCGGCGGCGTTGCGCGATGGCGCCTGCGAGCGCCGCGTGATAACGCAGACGCAATGCTTCAAAGCGCGCTTCGAATGCGGCCTGAAATTGCGTCACTTTCGCAACGAAAGCGTTTGCACGCGTTTTGCTGGTTTTATTCCCAGTCTTGCGTTCTTTAAGCAAATAGAGTGCGAGCGTCGGCACAACCGTGCGCGAAAAGAAATACGATGCGCACATCGCGAAGATCACCGCTTCCGCCATCG
The DNA here is from genome assembly GCF_017104805.1 of Paraburkholderia sp. Ac-20347. NCBI lineage: Bacteria > Pseudomonadati > Pseudomonadota > Betaproteobacteria > Burkholderiales > Burkholderiaceae > Paraburkholderia > Paraburkholderia sp. Ac-20347. Next base: position 65,708 of record NZ_JAAGPN010000001.1, read on the forward strand.
GCACGAACAGATAGTGCGCGACGCCGGTGAGCAGAAACATCGGCGCAAATACAATGCAGATCGACAGCGTGGAAACGAAAGTCGGCACCGCGATTTCGCCGGAGCCATTGAGAATGGCGTCGTAAAGCGGCTCGCCGTTTTCGAGGTGATGCGTGATGTTTTCGATGGCGACAGTGGCGTCGTCCACGAGTATGCCCACGGCGAGCGCGAGGCCGCCGAGCGTCATGATGTTGATGGTCTGGCCGAGCGCGGAGAGCGCGATTATTGACGTGAGCACCGCGAGCGGAATCGAGACGGCGATGATCAGCGTCGCGCGCCAGCTGCCGAGAAACAGCAGGATCATCAGCGCGGTGAGCGCGGCGGCGATCAGCGCTTCGCGGACCACGCCGCCAATCGCGGCCTTCACGAACACCGACTGGTCGCCAAGCGGCGTGATATTCAGTGCTTTCGGCAGACCCGCTGCGATATGCGGCAGCAGCGCACGCACCTGGTCGATGATCGTCAGCGTCGACGTATTGCCGGTCTTTTCGATCGTGAGCAGCGCCGCGCGCTTGCCGTCGCTACGCACGATATTGGTTTGCGGCGCGTAACCGTCGCGCACGTGAGCGACGTCGCGCACGTAAATCACGCTGCCGTTTACCGTCTTGACCGGCAGGTTGTTGAGCGCGGCGATGGTGTCGGTGCTGCCGTTCATCTGCACGTTGTATTCGCGCGCGCCGATTTTCGCGGTGCCGCCCGGCAGAATCAGATTCTGCGCGTTGATCGCATTCACCACGTCGAGCGGTGCGAGACCTTTGGCCTGCAAGGCGTGCGGATCGAGATCGACCATGATCTGACGCACCTTGCCGCCAAACGGCAGCGGCACCGACGCGCCTTGCACGGTCGCGAGCTGCGTGCGAATAAAGCTGTTGCCGAGGTCGTAAAGCTGTTGTTCGGCGAGCGTCGCGCTCGACAGGCCCAATTGCAGGATCGGCACCGTCGAGGCGTTGTAGGTGATGATATTCGGCGGCAGCGTGCCGGGCGGCAGCACGCGCAATATCGACGCCGAATTGCTCGCGGCCTGCGCGATGGCGCGATTGATGTCCGCGCCCGGATGAAAGAACACCTTGATGACCGACACGCCATTCAGCGATTGCGATTCGATGTGTTCGATATCGTCGACGTCGGACGTCAGCGCGCGTTCGTAATTCGACGTAATGCGCTGCGCCATGTCCTGCGCCGAAAAGCCGTTATACGACCAGACGATGCTGACCACCGGAATATCGATGTTCGGAAAGATATCGGTGGGAGTGCGCAGAATCGCGAGCGGTCCCGCGATCAGAATGAGAATCGCGAGAACGGCGAACGTATAAGGGCGGCGCAGGGCGAGCCGGACAATCCACATGACGAACCTGTTTGACGGTGAGCGCGCGCGGCGTGCAGAGCAACGCGCGCGCAATGCGGGCAGAAGTCCGCAGTCTGACGTCGGGGGCTTTGCCGCAGGGTGACCGTCGGATTACAAAATCGTCATGTGGCGAGGCGGATCAGACCTCGATGGTGCGCAGCGGATCGAAGACGCGGTTTTCCCAGACCAGTTCGTCGGCGCGCTGCGCCTCGCCGGCATTGAGCGGATAACCGCGCGGATTCGTCACGACGCGCGCGCCATTCGCGCGATAGTCGAATGAATCGTGCACATGGCCGTGAATCCAGAGATTCGCATAGGGCAGCAAATAACGCAGGTCGCTGAGAAAGGCGGGATTGTCGGGATGCGTGGCGAAGCGGTCGTGAATCGAATCGGGCGAAATGCCGTGATGCGTGACCACGATCGTTTTGCCCTTGAACGGCGCGGCCAGTTCGCGCGCGAGCCACGAAACCGAGCGCTGATGTTCGAGCAAGGCATCTTCAGGGCTGAACGGCGCGCGGCCGTCGAGCGTGATCGCGCTGTGATCCGAATTGGTATCGAGCGCATATTGCATGTCGCGCGCGCGATCGCCGTACAGCGCGTAATCGGTCCACAGGCAACAGCCGAGAAAACGCACGTTGCCGATCACGGTTGCGCTGCGTTCCAGAAAATGGACGTGCGTGCCTTCGGCTCGCGCGTGCAGCGCCGCCGTCACGTCGGGCCATGCGCTGCCATAGGCTTCATGGTTGCCGCAGACATAGACGACCGGCACGGGCCAGTTGGCGAAAGCGTCGAGTGCGTGAGTGCCGCGATGAATATCGCCCGCGAGCACCAGCACATCGGCGCCGGGAGCGGGCGGAAAAGGGGGCGCCTCGGCAAAGCGCGCGTCGAGCGCGTCGAGGTGCAGATCGGAGGCGATCTGAATACGCATAAGGGTCCTGCCAACGAAGCGGAGAATCGAACGCTGCGTATTATCGCGAATCCAGCCGGTCGGGTGCAGTCTGGCTTACATTCTCCGTATCGACGCGATCCGGCGTGCAAGGTACCGGTGCGTTTTCCGCGATCTGCCAGGCAACGAGTCCGGGCAGATAAAACAGCAGATCGCGCAGGCGGCGCGCCCCCGCGAGCGCGAGACAGGTGGGCGCGTCGATGCCCAACACCGAGCCGATCAGCACAAAACCGCCTTCCTGCACGCCCAGACTGCCGGGCACGAGAAACGCAATGCTGCTCGCGAGTTGAATGAGCGCTTCGAATACGAAGGCTTGTGCGAAGGTTGCGTTCACACCCAACGCGTGCAGCGCAATCCAGATTTCGAGCGCGAGACCGAGACATTGCAGCGTTTGCCAGATCACGAGGTATTGCATCACCACGGAGGTCTGGCGCCAGACCGATTTAATCGAATCGTCGATACGCCGCGAATTACCAATTAGTCCATAGACATTACCGCCCGTTACGCGATTGACGAGATTCGCCGCGCGTTCGAACGGACGCGCGTGTTGCACGAGCGCGAACAGCAGCAGGATCGGCATGAAAAGCGCAATGCCCAGCGCGAAATGCGCGGCCACGCGCGCGCCCACGCTGCTCGTTTGCGCCAGCAGATACGCGATGGCGAGCAGCGCGAAAATCACCTGGCTGATGAGCGTGAGCTGCATGTCGGTGACGAGACTCGCGACGATGGCGGCCGGGCGCACGCCCTGGCGGCCGAGCAGGCGGAACGACACCAGTTCGCCGCCGATGCGGGCGACCGGCAGCAGTCCGTTCACCGACTCGCGTATCCAGACGAGCCTGAGCATGAAGGCGAGCGTCGGGCGCTGCGCGCGCCGGATCAGCAGACGCCAGTCCCACGCATTCGCGAGCATGGGCAGCACGTGGACGAGCGCCGCGAGCACGAGGCCGAAGCCGGCCTTGCGCATCAATTCGACGATGGTTGCGGGATTGTCTCGCCAAACGAGCCAGATCGCGAAGATCAAACCGCATAGCGCGGCGACGCGACCGACGTGCTTCATATTCATTCTGGTCCAGCTTATATAAGGAAGTCCACGCGTATTCGATGCGGCCAACGGCTCATTCATCGGAGGAAAGCGTCAGCATGCCCGCGCGGTTCACGCGAAAGCGGCGGCCCCGCCACATGACATGCGAGGAAAGAAAACTGCTGAGATACACTGTGAATTGCACGATATCCCACATCGGCAGCAGCCACCAGCCTTTGGCGGATTGCGCCGTCGCGCGGTCGATGCGCCAGCGCAGCAGTTGGCGTGCCGCGAGGGCGAGCAGCAGCACGCCCGACGACGCCAGCGTGTCGCTCGACGCGAGCAGCGCCAGCAGCGCATAAGGCATCGGATGCATCAGACAGGCGCCGAGATGGCCGAGCCGGTCGGCGGCGCGGATGGTGCGGCTCCAGCGCAGTTCGTGCGTGAACAGCGCGGAAAACGTGGCCTCGGTGCAGGCGTGGCGGACGAGATGCGAGGGCACCGCGACGGTCGTGCCGATGCGGCGCGCGGCTTCACCAAGCGCGTGGTCCTCGGCAAGATGATGCGAGAACTGCGCGAGTCCGCCGATGGCGTCGAGCGTGGCGCGCGTCATGGCGATCGTCTGGCCGAAGCAGGGGCGCGCGCGGCCAATGGCGAGTCCCGTCACCACGCCGGGCAGGAAATGGTAATTGGTGGCGGCGACCGAACCGCGCGTCCAGAAACCGGGCGCGGCGACGCCGCGATAGGCACAGGTGACGATGCCCACGCCCGGCTGTTCGAGTTCGCCCGCGATTGCGCGCAGATAACCGCGATCGACGCTCACGTCGCTATCGGCGAAACACAGCACGTCGTGGCGCACATGATCGAGCATGTTGACGAGATTCGCGACCTTGCGATTAGGGCCATAAAGACGCGAATCGACCACGACTGCAATATCCGCTTCGGGAAAACGCGCGCGCAGCGCATTCACCACGTTGAGCGCTTCGTCGTTGGCGTCGTGCACGCCAAACACATGCTGCACCGGCCCCGGATAATCCTGATCGAAAAAACTCGCCAGATGATCCTCGAGTTGCCATTCCGTGCCGTGCAGCGGCTTCACCAGTGTGACGCCGGGAAAATGTGCCGGCGACGCGGCGTCGCGCCGGAAAAATCGATCGACGAGCCAGGCGGCGAACAAGGTATAGCCGACGCCGATTATCGCGAGAATGGAAAAGGCCATCGTCGCGAGCCAAGCGGCGAAATGCGCGACCGTATGCGTGGCGGATTCGTCGATGGCGATCATCGCCAGCAGCGAAACACCGACGCACGCAATGGTCAGCGCCTTGAGCGAATGGTCGTCGTGTGTGCGAGGCGTGCGCATCATGCCGCGCGCACCGAAGTGAGCGAGCGCGCGCCGCCGTCGAATCTCTCGTTCGACGGAGCCAGCCAGAACAGCGTTTTCATAGGTTGTGTGTCGCCCTGCACGGGTCCATGCCTCGACATAGTGTCGGTGAAGATGGTGACGCAGCGAAGTCAGAACTTCGGGTCGGAATAACGGGGCGCATCGTGACGGCCGGCGAATGCGCCGTGGGCATCGTCGAGTTTCGGCTCGCAAAGCAAACAATGCAAGGTGACCAGCACACGATGAGGACAATCGTGTGAAATCCACCCCATTCCATGTACGTTGCGAGCATCGCGCAGAAAACCGCGGCTCGCTGCATGACGAAACGCCGCGTGCGACATTGCGCGCACGAGCAGTGCGATCAAAACGATCGAAACCGCGGCAGCCAGATGAAAGGTAGGGTTATCGAAACGTTCGATTGGCGCGCCCAGTATCAGCACGCCGATAAAGACCATGCCCTGAATGGCGAGTGCGGCGAGTGCGGCAACCAGAATATGCGCTTGCCACTGGCGAATCGTCCAGAATTTCACGTGTGCGACTCCAGCGGTCCATACCGCGACAGGCATGAGTGGGTTTCAAATTCCATGCGGAACCATTCATTTCGATTGCGGTAAAACATGCGCCATTCAACGCGCCGCACATCGAGACTCCGCGATCGTACGAGCCACTTGCTGAAGGCTTGCTTAAGGCAACGGCGGACAGCGGCAATTCTCCTCGTCTTTATTTGACGATTCGTTACGGCGCTTGCGTGAGCGGTTTTTTTGACGCCGATTTTCATGGCGATTTTTCATCACGATGTTCGGCAATATCGTCACGGTCGGTGAGGATAACAAACCAATTACGTCGCCTGTGTGTCGGCTTTATGTCGTCTACTTTTCATGGCGAAAGATTCACACGCATCATTACGCCAGCTTTCCAATTCTTTCCTGTGCGCCGGAAAAAAAGCGGCCGCCGGTCGACGGCGGCCTTCAAGACACACGCCGGCTCGGGCGATGCCCGCCGACTTGCACGCGTCCAACAATGCAAGACGCGGAAGCTTTCCAGCAGGTTCGGTGCCTGGTTAAACAGACGAATGCAAACGAATCAGCGGATGAATGGTGGAGCGTCGATCCATGCCTACGCAACGAGGTAAGGACTGCGCCTGACGTTTGCCGGACAAAACACGCGAAATTCCACCGGTTCCGCGGTGGGTGTGTCGGCAACGATGCCGCCCGCGTGCAGCGCGTGCTGGAGCGCGGCAATCACCTGACCGTCCGGGTCCTGATCGATGGCGATATCCATGATGCCGGCGTCGATGTATTGCCGATGAACGTCGAGCATTTCGTGGCCGATCCACACCACGTCGCCCGCGAGTCCCGCTTTGCGCAGCGCCGCTTCGATGCCCGCCGAGCCATAACCGGTGTTGTAGATGCCCGCGAGCGGGCCGCGTCTTAGCGCGGCGTTCACGGCGCGATAGCAGCGGTCGTCGGCGTCTTGCGATTCGTTGGGCGAGACTTCGCAGACGAACTGCGGATGGTGTTGCGCGATCTGCTCGCGACAGCCTTCGATGCGGTCGGCGTGCGCGCGATAGTCGAGGCGAGCGGGTAACAGCAGCACGCGCCCCGGTTTAGCGAGGCGGCCGAGAAAATAGCCGGCCGTACGACCCGCGCGCCGATTGTCGATGCCCGCGAAATGCTGCCGCTCGATGCCACCGACGTCGGTGACCATCGTAACGACGGTTTCGCCGCGCGCGATCGCGGCGGCCAGCGCGGCGCGCACGTCGGGCGTGTCCTGCGCGGTGACGATGAGCGCGGCGCGCCGGTGACGCGCGTGGCCGATCGACTCAGGCAGTCGCGCTTCGTCGGCGGCGCTCAACAGCGTGCGATGCACGACGACGCGGCGATCGAGCATCTGCATCGCGCGTTGCAAGGCCTGGCGCAGGCGCTGGAAAAAAGGCAGGTCGCTGTCCGGCAGCAGCACGTCGATGTGCACGAGACCGTGTTGTGTGTCGGGCATCAGGCGCGGCACGCCAAGTTGTTTCGCGGCGGCCACGACGCGTTCGCGCGCCTGCGCCGAGACGCTGCCGCGCTCGTTGAGCACGCGGTCGACGGTCGTCGTGCTGACGCCCGCAAGCTCCGCGATCTCGACGAAGCGCGCGGTGCGCTTGCGCCAGTGCGATGGCGTTTCCTTTGCCACGTTGCATCTCCTCTTTCCCAGGCTTCGTCATGCTGCAGTGCACGCTGACCGCGCGATCGTTCCGGCTACGCTAGAAGAAAGACGAAATTTCGTCAATGTTCGCATTGAGCCGCACCGCGCGCTCACCTATGTTCGTCACATGAGCGCCGCGCAGACGACACGGCGCCGTTCCGGTCAAGGAGACAAAGGTGGCGCACAGGCAAACTGCGGAAACCATGGAGACGTGCGCCCATTCGGCGCGCGAGGCATATCGCTTGATTGGCGGTGCGGGCGAACACGCGCAGGCCGCCGGGCTCGTCAACGCGGACTGGTACAAATGCGCCGTCCCGCGCGCCACGATGAAGCAATTGATGCAGCGCAGCGACGGTCGCGCGATTCGCGACACCATGCTCTGGTACGCAGCGATCATCGCGAGCGGTGCATTGGCGGGTTACGCGTGGTATCTGCATTCGCTTTGGGCAATTCCGGCGTTTCTGCTTTACGGCACGCTCTATTGCAGTCCCGCGGATTCGCGCTGGCACGAAGCGGGGCACGGCACCGCATTCAAAACACGCTGGATGAACGACGCGCTGTATCAGGTTGCCTCGTTTCAGGTCTTTCGTCGCGCCACCGTCTGGCGCTGGAGTCACGCGCGCCACCATACGGATACGCTCGTGGTTGGCCGCGATCCGGAAATCGGCGCACAACGTCCCACCGATTGGCTCGCGCTAGCGCTCAATATCTTCGCGATCAAACACGTGGCGCACGAATTGCCGCGCATGATCAGCGCCGCGTTGGGTCGGATCGGCGCGGAAGAAGAGACCTTTATTCCCGCATCGGAATGGAAAAAGGTGACGCGCGAGGCGCGCATTTCACTGGGTATTTACGCGCTCGTGCTGGCTGCGTGCATCGGCTTTCGCTCGATCTTGCCATTGCTTTATATCGGCCTGCCGAGCCTGTATGGCGCGTGGCTCTACCTGTACTTCGGGCTCACGCAACACGCGGGCATGCCCGAGAACGTGCTCGATCATCGCCGCAATTGCCGCACGGTGAAGATGAACCCGCTCTTTCGATTTCTTTACTGGAACATGAATTATCACGTCGAACATCATATGTTTCCGATGGTGCCGTTTCATGCGCTGCCGAAACTGCACGACGTGGTGAAAGCCGATATGCCCACGCCGTATACCAGCACACTCGCGGCATATGCGGAGATCATTCCGGCGCTGGTGCGCCAGACGCGCGATCCGTCCTATGCGGTCGCGCGGCCCATTCCGGAAGCGGGCGTCGCGCAGGCATAAAGCGCAGCAACAATCATCGACACGACAATCAGGAGACGAACATGACGCAATGGATCGACGCCGCCGCGCTCGACGATATCGAAGACGAAGACGTGATGCGTTTCGATCACGCGGGCCATACCTACGCGATCTACCGCATCGGCGCTGATGTGTATGCGAGCGATGGATTGTGCACGCACGAGCAGGTGCATTTGAGCGACGGACTCGTGATGGGCCATGTGATCGAGTGCCCGAAACACAATGGCCGTTTCGACGTGCGAGACGGGCGCCCGTTGTGTGCGCCCGTGTGCGAAAAACTCCAGACGTGGCCCGCGAAAGTGGAGGGCGGGCGCATCCTGCTCGAAATCTGATGCATCGATTCAGGGCGCGCCGTTTATTCCACGGGTAAGCCGAGAATGTCGCAGTAAAACGCGTATTCGGCTTTGAGCGCGTGGGCCTGATTCACCGCCTTGCGAAAACCGTGGCGCTCGTCGGCGTAATAATGCGCTTCCACACGCACGCCGTTTTCTTCTAGCGCGGCCGCCATGCTGCGCGTTTGATCGGGCGTTACCACTGCGTCGAGTTCGCCCTGGAAGAAAATCACCGGCACGCGAATATCGCTCGCATGGAGCAATGGCGTGCGAGCGCGATAGCGTTCGAGATCGGCAACGGGGTCGCCAATCAGCCAGTCGAGATAATCGGCTTCGAACTTGTGCGTGTGCTCGGCGAGCGTGAGCGGATCGCTCACGCCATACAGGCTGCCGCCGCCGCGAAATACGTTGCGGAACGCCAGCGCGCAGAGCGCCGTGTAGCCGCCCGCGCTGCCGCCGCGAATGAAGGCGCGTGCGGGATCGATACGCTGTTGTCCGGCCAGCCAGGCGACGACATTGCAGGCGTCGTCCACGTCGGCCACGCCCCAGTTTTCGCGCAGCGCTTCGCGAAACGCGCGGCCATAGCCGGTGCTGCCGCGATAGTTCAGATTGACGACGGCGAAGCCGCGCTGCGTCCAGTACGGAATGCGCGGATCGAACACGGGATAGCAGGCCGAAGTCGGGCCGCCGTGAATGAATAGCACGACGGGCGGCGCCTTCACGTCGCCTTCGGGCGCATAGAAATAGCCATGCGATTCGCCATGCGCGTGCTGATCGTCGTCGTAGCCGCTGGGGAATCGCAGAATCTCCGGCTGCGGAATGCGCGCGTCGGGCATCATCGGCGACACTTCGGCGAGCACACGCACGCGATGATCGCGACGTCCGATCGCGAGCACGGCGGCGGGGCAAGTCGGCGAAGCGGCGATGCAATAAAGATGCTCCGCGTCGGCGGCGAGATTGCGAAAGCGGCTGTATTCGGCGGCGAGTTCGTGGCATGCGCCATCGGCGTCGCGATGGCCGAGTTTGCCCCAGCCGTGCTCCATCCATGCGCCCAGATTCGTGCCGTCGTCGAGCGCGATCCAGCTGCGTCCGCCGAGCTGCCACGGCGCGGCAGCGTGGTCGGCGGGCGTGGTCGGCAGGGCTTCGAGCGTGCCGCCGGATTCGCGCCAGGGCTGCCAGAAACCGGCGCGATCGCTCAGGCAGAACAGATGGCCGTGCGCGTCGAAATGCGGCTGTTGCAGCGCTTCTTCGCGTGCGTCGCCGGCGAGCGTGCGCGGCGCGCTCCAGCCTTGCGCGCCGCGTTCGCTGATACGCAATTGCGTCGACGTCCACGGCTGATGCGGGCGTTGCCATTCGATCCATGCGAGCCGCGATCCGTCGGGGCTCAGGCAGGGCGCGGCGTAAAAATCGCCGCCTTCCGCGAGTACCGTGCGCGCGCCGTCATCGAGTGCAATCGACACGAGGCGATGCGTGTCGCCTTCTTCTTCCACCGCGAGAATCGCGCCGTGGCTGAAGCGCAGATCGCCATAGCGCCGCGTGCCTTGCGTGAGCGCGACGGGCGCGCCCTGAGCGTCATGGGCGTCATGAGCGTCGATAGGCTGACGATAAAGCTGCTGATCTTTTTCGTTGACGAAAACGAGCGCGTCAGCGGCGATGCAAAATGAGCCGCCGCCGTATTCGTAGACGCGTCCACGCACGCTGAAACCATCGGGCGTCAAACAGCGCGGTGCGTCGCCCGCTTCGCGCGGGACGGCGTGCCAGATCCGGCACACGGCATCGGCAGGATCGAACGCCGACCAGAATACGCCGCGCTCGCTCGCGGCCAGTTCGATGAAATCCTTGCCGGCCGCCACGGCCTGCTCGGCGGTAATGCGCTCAGGGATTGCCGAGCGTGCGGGAGTTTCGGTCATTGCGGAAGATGAGCGGTTGAGTCGTGGGCACCGGCTGTGCCGCCTCGCTGCGCGCCTGCACGATGATGCGGTGCTCGGGCGATTTTCCGCACACGGGGTCCGCGTTCGCCGCGTCGCCGGTCAGCATGAAAGCCTGGCAGCGGCAGCCGCCGAAGTCTTTCTCTTTCTCGTCGCACGAGCGGCACGGCTCGGGCATCCACGCGTCGCCGCGAAAGCGGTTGAAGCCGAACGAGTCGTACCAGATGTGGCGTAGATCGTGATCGCGCACGTTGGGAAACTGGATCGGCAACTGGCGTGCGCCATGGCACGGCAGCGCGGTGCCGTCGGGCGTGACGGTGAGGAAAATCGCGCCCCAGCCGCCCATGCAGGCCTTCGGACGTTCCTCGTAATAATCGGGCGTCACGAAAATCAGCTTGCACGGATTGCCGCTGGCTTCGAGTTTCTCGCGGTATTCGTTGGTGATGCGTTCCGCGCGTTCGAGCTGTTCACGCGTCGGCAGCAATTGCGCGCGATTGAGTTTGGCCCAGCCGTAAAACTGGCAGGTCGCAAGTTCGACGAAATCGGCTTCGAGCGCAATGCACAACTCGATGATGCGATCGATGTCGTCGATGTTATAGCGGTGCGTGACGAAATTCAGCACCATCGGATAACCGTGCGCCTTTACGGCGCGCGCCATCGCGAGTTTCTGCGCGAACGCCTTGCTCGAACCGGCGAGCATGTTGTTGACCTGCTCGTCGCTCGACTGAAAACTGATCTGAATGTGATCGAGTCCCGCGCGCTGAAAATCGGCGATCTTCTGTTCAGTGAGGCCAATGCCCGACGTAATCAGATTGGTGTAATAGCCGAGTTTGCGCGCTTCGCCGATCAATTCGGCGAGGTCCTGGCGCACCAGCGGCTCGCCGCCGGAAAAACCGATTTGCGCCGCGCCCATCGCGCGCGCTTCGGTCATCACGCGAATCCAGTCCTGCGTGCTCAGTTCGTTGCCCTGACGCGCGAAATCCACGGGATTCGAGCAATAGGGGCATTGCAGCGGGCAACGGTACGTGACCTCGGCGAGCAGCCACAGCGGCAGGCCGACATTCGGCGCCGCCGTGGTGGCGGAGCCCGTCGACGCGGCGGGCGAAAGCGTGAGTTCAGACAAGATCGATCCAGTGCTTTTCACGCGCGACGAGCATGAATTGCTCGACGTCTTCGGCCAGTTCCGGCACGCCGGGGAATTGCGTATTCAGCTGGTCGATGATGGCCGCGACGCTGTGCTCGCTATCGATCAGCGAGCCGATCGCCGAGGCGCTTTCATTGAGCTTCACCATGCCCTCGGGATAGAGCAGCACGTGCGCGTTCTGCGCGGGCTCGTATTGGAAGCGATAACCCCGGCGCCAGACCGGTTTCAGATTGCGGTCGAAATTCACAGTGTGGTTCCTTTTAAACGCCCTTGTGCCAGACGCGCTCGTTCGTGACCGAATGATAAGGCGGGCGGCCGAGTTCGTACGCCATCGACATCGCGTCGAGCATGGTCCACAGAATGTCGAGTTTGAATTGCAGAATCTCCAGCATACGCTGCTGGCTTTCATACGTCGTGTAATGCTGCAACGTGATCTGCAAACCGTGTTCGACGTCGCGACGCGCCTGGCTCAGACGCGAGCGGAAATATTCGTAGCCGCGCGGATCGATCCACGGATAATGCGTCGGCCACGTATCGAGGCGCGACTGGTGAATCTGCGGCGCGAACAGTTCGGTGAGCGAGCTGCTCGCGGCTTCCTGCCAGCTCGCGCGGCGCGCGAAATTCACGTAAGCGTCTACCGCGAAACGCACGCCCGGCAGCACCAGTTCCTGCGAACGCAATTGCTCGGGATCGAGCCCGACCGCTTCGCCCAGACGCAGCCACGCTTCGATTCCGCCGTCTTCACCCGGCGCGCCGTCGTGGTCGAGCAGACGCTGAATCCAGAGGCGACGCACTTCGCGGTCGGGACAATTGGCGAGAATCGCCGCGTCCTTCATCGGAATGTTGACCTGGTAGTAGAAGCGGTTGGCCACCCAGCCCTGGATCTGCTCGCGGGTCGCTCGGCCCTCGTACATCGCCACGTGATACGGATGGTGAATGTGATAGAACGCGCCTTTGGCGCGCAGGGCCTGTTCGAATTGTTCGGGAGTGAGGGCGGGTTGGCTCATGTTTCGGTCCAATGGCGTCGCGGCGAAATCGCGCGCGGCTCAGGAAAGCGCGCTCAGCGCGCGCTGTAATCGGCGTAGTCGGGGGCGCGTGACGGGCGCATCGCAATCATCAGATCTCGATGCTCATGCCGTCGAACGCGACTTCCACCTGGCGGCGCGCGAGTTCGGCGCGCTCGGGCGAATCTTCATCGAGAATCGGATTCGTATTATTGATGTGCGTGAGAATCTTGCGCGCGCGTGGAAACTGTTCGAGCACTTCCAGCATGCCGCCTGCGCCGCTTTGTGCGAGATGGCCCATCTGGCGGCCCGTGCGCGTGCCCACGCCGCGTTGCTGCATTTCGTCGTCGGTCCAGAGCGTGCCGTCCACGAGCAGGCAGTCGGCTGCATGCATGCGTTCGAGCAGCGCGGCGTCCACTTCGCCGAGGCCAGGCGCGTAAAACAGCTTGCCGCCCGTGCGCAGATCTTCGATCACGAGGCCGATGTTATCGCCTTCATGCGGATCGTGACGATGCGGCGAATACGGCGGCGCGGCGCTGCGCAGCGCGAACGGCGAGAAACGCAGATTGGGACAGGCGGGAATCTGGAACGCCTCGCCCGAAACGATCGGGTTCCAGCGCAATCCGCCGTTCCAGTGCTGCAGCATGGTGAACAGCGGAAAGCCCGTGCTCAGATCCTCGTGGACCATGTCGGTGCACCAGACGTCGTGCGGGCAGCCTTCGCGCAGGCTCAGCAGGCCGGTCGTGTGATCGATCTGGCTGTCCATCAGCACGATGGCGGCAATGCCGGTGTCGCGCAGCGCGCGGTTCGGCTGCATCGGCGCGAAGCCCTGTAATTGCGCGCGGATATCCGGCGAGGCATTGCAGAGTACCCACGAAACGCCGTCGTCGGAAACGGCAATCGACGATTGCGTGCGTGCATGGGCGCGAATGCGGCCGCTGCGAAAGCCCGCGCAATTGGCGCAATTGCAGTTCCATTGCGGAAAGCCGCCGCCGGCTGCGGAGCCGAGAATTTGAATATGCATGCTTGATGAAAGGCGACGCCGTTGCGCGCGTCAAGAGCGTCAAGAGAAAAAGCCCCGGCGGGCCGGGGCTATCGTGACCGTCGATGCTGCGAATTAACGGTTCGAGATGTACATCGTGATTTCAAAACCGAGACGCAGGTCGGTATAAGCGGGCTTGGTCCACATGGCGGAACTCCTTTCGTTGAAACGGGTTGAACAGGCGGACGCCGGGTGAGCGAACACGAACGTCATCCGCCTCACGCGCATCGTATCAAATTTGGACACGATGCCGCATTGAGGTTTGCAATTGGTGTTTTCCGCTACATGAAACGAAGCTAATTCCTCTGATTATTTCTATTGACGCAAAAATAGAGGAATAAATTGCATTATTGCGCTATTCGATGGAATTTGAGCGAGTGTTGGTGAAATGTAAGAAGATTCGAATCACGCTTATTGATCGCGCTTGCAGAGGCGTTGAATGGCGGATTCCAGTGTCACACGGCCTTTCCACGTTTGAGCCGGCGCGTCGAATTCGATCCAGCCCTCGTTGAAGCCGTCGAGCATGCGCATGCGCGGCAGTGGATTGAGCATGCCCTGTGCGCGGAATTGCGCTTCCCAACTTTCACGCGGCACGCTTTGCGCGCGCACCGGTTGATCCAGCGCCTGCGCGAAGGCGGCGGCGATCTCATTGGGCGTCACGCGGCGCGGACCTTCGAGTTCGACCACGCGCGCGTCGTCCCACGTTTCCTGCAGCAATTGCGCCGCAACGCGCCCGATGTCCTCGGTCGCGACCATCGGCACAGGTTTGTCGAGCGGTTGCAGGAAGCTCGCGATCGTGCCCGATTCGCGCGCGGGCGGGACATCCCACGCGGCATTCTCGAAGAACCACGCCGCGCGCAGAAAGGCGACCGGCGAGGGCAGCGTGCGCAGGGCGGTTTCCATCAGGCCGAGCTGCGTGAGCAGATTCGACTCGCGCGCCTGAGCTCCGATGGTCGACAGCACGACCACGCGTTCCGGCCGCGCGGCACTCAACGCCACGCGCAGCGCCTCGATGGTGCGTTTCGATTCCGCGAAATCCGGCGAGGGATCGAAAACCGGCGGCAGCAACACGAATACGCCGCGTGCGCCTTCGAATGCGTCGCGCAGAGCGTTGGCGTCGTTCATATCGGCGAGCGCGATTTCGCAGCCTTGCGCCGCCCACGGCGCGCCTTTTTCGGCGCTGCGCACAACCGCGCGCACCGCTTGTTGCTGGGCGATCAGCGCGCGTGCGAGCGCGCCGCCAACCTGACCTGTGATTCCCGTAATGGCGTACATCTGCATGCTCCCGTTCAGTGGTGCGAGGAAAGTGTTCGACGCTTCGAATTGTGGGCGCGGCGCGTGCGTTACACCATGACATGGAAGGCATGGGACTCATGACACAATGGCATCAATCCACGACGAGCGTGCCAGGAGATTCACGATGTCCTTCGACGAACGCATTCTCAACGGCATGGGCGTGATGACGGCCATCGTCGACAGCGGCAGTTTCGCGGGCGCGGCGGAGCGGCTCGACATGTCGCAATCGGGCGTGAGCCGCTCGGTCGCGCGGCTCGAAGCGCGGCTCGGCATCCGCCTGTTCGATCGCACCACGCGCACCGTCATGCTGACCGACGAAGGGCGCCGTTTCTACGCGCAAGTGGTGCCGCTGCTCGACGGGCTCGAAGACGCGGCGTCGTCGGCGGCGGGCGGCGCGAGCGCGGTGCGCGGACGGCTGCGCGTGAATGTCGATCCGTTCTTTTCGAAGATCGTGCTGAGTCCGCGCATCGGCCAGTTCATCGAGCGTCATCCCGAACTCGATGTCGATCTCTTCACGCGCGACGAGCTCGGCGATATGGTGGCCGACGGTTTCGATCTCGCCGTGCGCTTCGGCGTGCCGCGTCCGTCGACGCTCGTTGCGCGCAAGCTGCTGGACACGCGCATCGTCACGGCGGCGTCGCCGGCTTATCTGAAGAAGCGCGGCCGCCCGCTCAAACCCGCGGATCTCGAAGGCGAACCGCATCACTGCATTCACTATCGCGATCCGGAAACGGGGCGGCCGTTCGTGTGGGAGTTTCACCGGCCGCGCAAGAAACTCGTGATTGCCGCGCGCGGGCGGCTGATGGTGAACGATGTATCGACCATGCACGGCGCGTGTCTGGCGGGCCACGGCATTGCGCAGATCATGGCGCTCGGCACGCAGCCGCTGTTCGACAGCGGCAAGCTCGTCGATCTGTTTCCCGACTGGCCCGATGAGCGTTTTCCGCTTTACGCGCTGTATCCGTCGCGGCGTTTGCCGTCCGCGAAAGTGCGGGCATTTCTCGACTTCATCGTCGGCATCACGGGCGCGACCTTGAAAGACGTGCCGTGGTATTGAAGCGGATGGCATTTCTCCAGACTTTTTATTTCAATGAAATGTCCCGATAAAACAATTACTTACTTGCGGTCGATTCACGTGGCGCGATAATCCGGCACACTCCGCGAATTAACGCCCGCCCGGCTATCCGACTCATCGAGCGTTCATGGTGTCCACCGAACTCCTGATTACCGTTGGCAGTCTCGCGAGCGCCATCGCGATGTTCCTGATCGGCCGCCCGCGAGCGGACGCCGTGGCGCTCATCATGATCGTCGTGCTGCCGCTGGCGGGCGTGATCACCGTGCCCGAGGCGCTCGCGGGATTCTCCGACGCCAACATCGTGCTGATCGCGGCGCTGTTCGTGCTCGGCGACGGACTCGTGCGTACCGGCGTCGCGCAGCGCGTGGGCGACTATCTGATTGCACGCGGCGGCTCGAATGAAAAGCGGCTCGTGGTGCTGATCATGGCGGTGGTCGGGCTCATGGGTTCGGTGATGAGTTCGACGGCCATCGTCGCGATCTTCATTCCCATCGTGTTGCGCATCGCGCGTCAATCAGGCGTGTCGCGCGCGCGCCTGCTCATGCCGATGAGCATGGCGGCGCTGACGAGCGGCATGCTCACGCTCGTTGCCACCACGTCGAATCTGGTCGTGAACAGCGCACTCGTTCATCGCGGCCATCACGGTTTTGGCTTCTTCGAAATCACGCCCGTCGGCGTACCGATCCTGATCGCCTGCATTGCATGGATGCTGTTCGCGAAGCGCCATTTGCGCGGTGCGGAACGCGACTCGACGCTCGTGCGCCCGACGATCAACGACTGGGTGCAGCGCTATTCGCTCGAAGGACGTGCGTTTCGTCTGCGCGTGCGCGCGCATTCCGTGCTGGTCGGGCAGACGCTCGGTGAATGCGGACTCGACGACAACCCCGACGCACACGTGGTCGCCATCGAGCGCCGCGCGCGTATGGGCACGACGGTGCTGCTCGCGACCTCGGACAGCAATGTCGCGCCCAACGACGTCCTGCTGCTCGACGTCGAAAAAGAGGACTTCGATTTACAGGCGTTCTGCACGCGTTTCGCGTTGGTGCCGATGCGCATGTCGGGTGCGTATTTCACGGATCAAACGCACGACGTGGGCATGGCGGAAGTGATCGTGCCGCCCGATTCGAATCTCGTCGGTAGCGTGCCGCGCAGTTCGGTGGCGCTGCGTCGTCATGGCGTGACCGTGGTGGGTTTGCGGCGCGGCGACGCGCCGCTCGCGCGCAGCCTTCAGACCAGCAAGATCAAGGTCGGCGACACGCTGCTGGTGGTCGGCCCGTGGCTCAGTCTCTTCACGATGGATTCGGTCGAGCGCGACATCGTCTGTCTCGCGATGCCGGTGGAAAGCGAGGCCTTCGTGCCTGCGCCGCACAAGGCGCCGCACGCGATTGCCTGCATGGCGCTGGTGATCGCGATGCTGCTCACGCCGTGGGTGCCGAATGTGCTCGCGGGACTGATCGGCTGCCTGCTGATGGGTGCATTAGGCTGCGTGAGTCTCGACAGCGCCTATCGTGCGATTCATTGGCGCAGCCTCGTGCTGATCGTCGGCATGTTGCCGTTTTCGATTGCGCTGCAAAGCACCGGCGGCATCGACATGGCCGCCGACGCGGTGCTGGGCGTCGCGGGCGGCTGGGGCGTGCATGGCCTGCTCGCGGCGATTTTCGTCATGACGCTGGTAGTCGGCATCGTCATTTCGAGTACGGCGACAGCCGTGTTGATGGCGCCCGTGGTGATTGCGATGGCTGCGCATTTGCACGCGTCGCCGTATCCGTTCGCGATGACGGTGGCCGTGGCCGCTTCGGCGGCGTATATGTCGCCGGTTTCCACGCCCGTGAATTCGCTGGTGAGCACGGCGGGCGGGTATCGCTTCGGCGAGTTCTTTCGCGTCGGGTTGCCCGCTTCGCTCGCGGCGCTCGTGATCAACGTGCTGCTCGTGCCGTTGTTGTGGCCTGCGTATCTGCATTGACCACACGTTTGACAGTAGCGCGCCGCGCCGGTTAGTCTCGGGCGAGACCGTAAGGTATTCCTTTATGAGTTTGTGCCCCTGAGTTTGCACCCATGAGTCTGACGAAGATCGACCTCAATCTCTTCATTGTTTTCGAAGCCGTCTATCGCACGCGCAATCTTACGCGCGCGGCGGAACTGCTTTTCATCACGCAGCCTGCCGTGAGCAATGCGCTCGCGCGCATGCGCAAGACTTTCGGCGATCAACTGTTCGTGAGCACGTCCGCGGGCATGATGCCGACGCCCGTTTCCGAAAATATCATCGGACGCGTGCGCGAGGCGCTGCAATTGCTCGATTCGAGCACGCATGCGGGCGAGCAATTCGATCCGGCGACGTCGCAGCGCACGTTCCGCCTGAGCATGAACGATCTCACCGAAGCCTTGCTGCTGCCCGCGCTCGAAGAGGTGCTGCAACGTCAGGCACCGGGCATCCGCATCGAAAGTTATTTCACCACGCGCCGCGAAGTGCCCGAGGCGCTGGCGAGCGGGGCGGTGAATCTCGCGATCGACGCGCCGCTGATCGACGATCCGCAACTCGAACAGCAGGCGCTGGGCCGCGACCGTTATGCGTGTCTGCTGCGCAAGGATCATCCGTTCACGAAGAAAAAACTCACGCTCGACGATTATCTGCGACTCGGCCATATTCACGTGTCCAGCCGCAGGCAGGGGCCGGGTCTCGTCGATACGGAATTGAACAAACTCGGCATGCGGCGCACGATTCAAACGCGCGTGCAGCATTATCTGGTCGCACCGTTGATCGCCATGCGCACCGACCTCGTATTGACTGCGCCGCTCGCGCTTTTACGCCGCTACGACGCGCGTATTCTCGCGTTGCCGTTTGAATTGCCGGAACTCGAATCGCACGGCTACTGGCATCGCAGCGTGTCCGGCGATCCTGCGCATCGCTGGCTGCGCGAGCAGATCGGCCGTCTGATGCGCTCGCGAAAGTCCTGATTTTTCGATGCACGGTGATGCGCCATGGTGTCACCGATGGTTATGCACAGGTATCAATAGAATAAATTTCCTGAATGCCTCGCGGGCCGGTATCGTGACTGCCATGTTCAGACGAGGATGGCATGGCGGAACTCTATCTGGTGCGGCACGGACAGGCGTCGTTCGGCGCTGAAAACTACGACGAGCTTTCTCCTTCCGGGCGCACGCAATCGCGCTGGCTCGGCGAATATTTCGCGCAGCAGGCGCTCGAATTCGACCGCGTGGTGATCGGTACGATGCGTCGCCACGAGCAGACCGCCGACGCGATTCTCTGGGCCATGCGCGGACTGCGCACCGACGTCGTGCGCGACGCCGGCCTCAACGAATACGATTTTCGCGCACTGTTCGCGGCGCGTGAAAACAGTGAGCCGACGTCTGGTAACGCGCCTGAAAGTTCGCCGAAGGACTTCTACAAAGCCCTCAAACAGACGCTGCATCTCTGGTCGGAAGACCGCTTGCCCGGCAAGCTGCCCGAAAGCTGGGTGCAGTTTCAAACACGTGTCGAACGCGCGCGTCAGGCGATTCAGCGCATGGGCCGCAAACGCGTGCTGGTCGTGAGTTCGGGCGGACCCATTTCCGTTTTCACGCAGCAGATTCTGCAGGCGCCTGCAGCCGCCTCCATTGCGCTCAATATGCAGATCCGCAATAGCAGCGTGAGCCAGTATGTGTTCAATGAACAGGCCATGTCGCTCGTGAGCTTCAACGTCTTGCCGCATCTGGAACTGGCCGACCGGCGCGAGTTCGTGACTTACGGCTGATTCGCGTCGGCTTTGCGCGACGGAACGTATCCATTAACTATCATCGAGGTGAAGTGTGACGACGAATCTCTTCGACTTGACGGGAAAAATAGCGCTGGTGACCGGCGCGAGCCGCGGTATCGGGGAAGAAATCGCGCGGCTGTTCGCGGAACAGGGCGCGCATGTGATCGTGTCGAGCCGCAAGCGCGAGGACTGCGAAACCGTGGCCCATGCGATTCGCGACGCGGGCGGCAGCGCCGAGGCGTATCCGTGCCACGTGGGCCGCATGGACGATATTCACGCGATCTTCGAGCATATTCGCGCCAGGCATGGCCGGCTCGATATTCTCGTGAACAATGCCGCGACCAATCCGTATTACGGCCACATTCTCGATACCGATCTGGCTTCGTTTGAGAAAACCGTCGAAGTCAATCTGCGCGGCTACTTCTTCATGTCGGTCGAGGCCGGCAAGATGATGCGCGAAAAGGGCGGCGGCGCCATCGTCAATACGGCGTCGGTGAATGCGCTGCAGCCCGGTGACAAGCAAGCCGTCTATTCGATCACGAAGGCCGCCATCGTCAACATGACGCGCGCATTCGCGAAGGAATGCGGGCCGCTCGGCATCCGCGTGAATGCCTTGCTGCCGGGTCTGACAAAAACGCGTTTCGCAGGCGCGCTGTTCGACAATCAGCCGCTCTACGAAGGCTTCTTGAAGACGATTCCGCTGCGCCGCCATGCCGAGCCGCGCGAAATGGCCGGAACCGTGCTCTATCTGGTGTCGGACGCCGCGAGCTTTACGACCGGCGAATGCATCGTTGTCGATGGCGGACAGACGATCTGAGCCGGTTGCGGCATGTCAGCCCCGCAAGGAGAATGAAATGGATTTTGCCTTTAGCCCGAAAGTCGACGCGCTGCGCACGCAATTGCGCGCATTCATGGACGCGCACATCGTGCCGCGCATTCATCAATGGCACGAGGAAGTGAATGCCGGAAAATATCCGGTTTCATTCATGGAGGCGCTCAAAGACAAGGCGCGCTCGGAAGGCCTCTGGAATCTGTTCTTGCCGCATCTGCGCGACGACGAGCCGGGCACGCGGCTCACGAATCTGGAATACGCGCCGCTCGCGGAAGTCATGGGGCGCGTGTCGTGGGCGTCGGAAGTCTTTAACTGCAATGCGCCGGACACGGGCAATATGGAATTGCTCCATATGTTCGCCACGCCCGCGCAGCGCAAGCAGTGGCTCGAGCCGCTGCTCGACGGCAAGATCAGCTCGGCGTTTGCGATGACGGAGCCGGCGGTGGCGTCTTCCGATGCCACGAATATCACGACGTCGATCCGGCGCGAGGGCAACGATTATGTGATCGACGGTCGCAAATGGTTTATCACGAATGCGGCGCATCCGAATTGCCAGCTGTTTATCCTGATGGGCAAGACCGATGTCGATGCGCCCACGCATCGTCAGCAAAGCATGATTCTCGTGCCGCGCGATACGCCGGGCGTGACGATCATCCGCAATATTCCGGTGCTGAATCACATTGCGCCCGAAGGTCACTGCGAGATCGAATTCAAAGGCGTGCGCGTGCCGCGCGAAAATCTGCTCGGCGAGGAAGGCAGTGGTTTTGCGCTCGCGCAGGCGCGTCTGGGTCCGGGCCGCATTCACCATTGCATGCGCTCGATTGGCGCAGCCGAACTCGCACTCGAATTGATGATCGAACGCGCGCAGTCGCGCACGGCGTTCGGCAAGACGCTGCTCGAGCACGGCACGGTCGCGGAATGGATTGCGAAGTCGCGCATCGAAATCGATCAGGCGCGCCTGTTCGTGCTGAAAACCGCGTGGATGATCGACAGCGTTGGCGCGAAAGACGCACGCAAGGAAATCTCGATGATCAAGGCGCTGGTGCCTGGCGTGCATACCGCCGTGTGCGATCGCGCGATGCAGGTGTTTGGCGCGATGGGGCTGACGCCCGATACGCCGCTCGCCGACAGCTGGACGTGGGGTCGCGCGCTGCGCTTCGCCGACGGTCCGGACGAAGTGCATCTGCAAAGCATTGCGCGTATGGAAGTGAAGGCGCAGCGTCGCGATAAAGAAGGCGGTAATCCGTATTTGAAGCCTTCTGTATAGGGTGTTGGCGTTAGGACCGTTCGCGCGCGAGCACACGTTCGCCTGCATCGTGCGCGAGCATCACGCTATCGACGATCGCCAGCGCCGCCATGGCCGCGATCATGCCGAACGCGAGATGAAAATCGCTTGCGTGCGGGGTGCTTGGCGGCGTGCCGTGCAGCAGTTGTGCAATCGATAGCGCGAGCGCGCCAATCGCAATCCCCATCCCCGCATTCATCTGCTGCAAGACCGAAAAGAGCGTCGTTGCGTGGCTCATCTGCGCTTGCGGCACGTCGGCGAAACCGATGGTGTTCATCGCCGTGAACTGCATCGAGCGCGTCATGCCGCTCACGAACAGCAGCGCGCACACGATCCAGCGCGGCGTATCCGCATTCAGCAGCGTGAAGGCCGCGAAGCCCAGCGCGACCAGCACGCCATTGCCGATCAGCACTTGACGAAAGCCGAACGTATTCATGATGCGCGTGGTCGCGGGTTTCATCGCCAGATTGCCGGCGAACAGCCACAGCAATAACGTGCCCGCTTCAACCGCGCTATAGCCGAACGCGAGCTGAAACATCAGCGGCAACAGAAACGGCGCGGTGCCGATGGCGATGCGAAACAGCGAGCCGCCGAGCGCCGTCACGCGAAACGTGGCGATGGAAAGCGGCGCGAGACCGAAGAGCGGATTTGCCGCACGCTTGAGATGGAACGCGGAAATCGCCAGCAGTGCGAGGCCTGCCGCGAGCATGGCGAGTGCGAGCCAGCGCGACACATCCGCGCGGCTTGCCGCTTCGAGGCCCGACATGAAGAGGCCGAAGCCCGCGCCCGTGAGCACGAAACCGGTTACGTCGAAGGGCGCGCGGCGCGCGTTCTCGTTGTCGACGAGCGCGAGGGCCGCGATCAGCGCCGCGATGCCGAGCGGCAGATTCAGCAGAAAAATCCAGTGCCAGCTCCAGTGCGTGCTGATCCAGCCGCCGACGGGCGGACCGAGCACGGGCGCGACGAGCGCGGGCCATGTGAGGATCGCGATCGCGCGCACGATCTCTTCCTTGGGCGTGTGGCGCAGCACGACGAGGCGGCCGACCGGCACCATCATCGCGCCGCCCACGCCTTGCAGCGTGCGCGCCGCGGTGAACGCAGCCAGATCGCCGCTCGCGGCGCAGAGCAGCGAGGCGAGCGTGAAGATGACGATGGCGGCGCAGAACACGTTGCGCGCGCCGAAGCGGTCGGCCATCCAGCCGCTGATCGGAATGAACACCGTGAGCGCGACGAGGTACGCGGAGACTCCGATCGACAGATGCGCGGCGGCGGTGACGAAGTCGCGCGCCATCGTGGGCAGCGCGGTGCCGATCACGGTGGCGTCGAGGTTTTCCATGAAGAACACGGCGGCGACGAGCAGAGCGGTCGCGGTGCGGCGGTCGAGGGCGAGTCTCATAACGGGCGGGCGAAGGTCGACGGCATCGAGCGATCGAGTATAGCCCGCATCGGCTGGCCCCATCATGCAAAACCGCCCGGAACGCAGAGCGTTTCGGGCGGTTCGGGTACGACGCGAGTGGCCGGTCAAACCGGCGCAATCGTCGGCTATACGCTTAGAAGCGGTGACGCAGGCCGAGGTTGACCATCGTCTGCGAACCCGTGCCGTTGTAACCGTACGAGCCGATCGAAGCTTGCGCTGCGACGACTTCGCCGGTGTCCGCGTCACGCGTGTTGCCGCTGGCGTGCTGATAAGCCGCCGTCAGGTAGATGTCCGTGCGCTTCGACAGGTTGTAGTCGCCGCCCAGCGAGATCTGGTGGTAGTTCGCCGACGTGTCGCCGCTTGCGTGCGTGTAGCTGTAGCCAACGCCCAGCAGCAGTGCCGGGTTCAGCTGGTAGTTCACGAACGCCTGCGCCGTGTTGTACTTCTGCGTGGTGTTGAACGCCGAGTCAGCGTCAGCCGCGTATTGCGCGTTGCTGTAGCCGAGGCCCAGGTTGAACGAACCCACCGTGTATTGCGCGGCGATACGTGCGATCTGCAGCGAGTGCGCAGTTTCGTAGCCGGTGTTGACCGCGCTGTCGAACGTGCCGCCGTCCGAGGTGCTCGTCCAGCCGGTGGAGGCGCGGTCGCCTGCGCTGTTGGCTGCGTAGAAGTAGCCGCCTGCGACTGCCAGCGGGCCGTTCGTGTACGAAACGGCTGCCGAGTACGACTGCTCCGAGCCCGTCGAGCCGGCGACGCCGCCGAACGAGTACATCGTTTCCACTTGCAGGCCACGGTAGACCGGCGAGGTGTACTTGATGGCGTTGTTCACGCGGAAGCTGTTGTCGTAGTTGTCGACGTCGCCAGCGGTTGCGAATGCCGAACCGAAGTAGTTGTCTTCCGTGATGCCTTGAACCAGGTCAACCAGCGGATCGTATTGGCGGCCGAGCGTAACCGTACCGAAGCGGTCGCTTGCGAGGCCAACGAATGCCTGGCGGCCGAACAGCTTGCTGCCTTGGCCGAGGCCACCCGTCGACGGGTTAAAACCGTTTTCGAGCTGGAAGATCGCCTTGAGGCCCGAGCCCAGATCTTCCGAACCCTTCACGCCCCAGCGCGAACCCGACAGGTTGCCGGCGCTGCTGTTGCCGAGGGCCCACAGGTTGTTGCTGCCGTCTGCGTGGCTGACGTAGGTGATCGACGTGTCGATCACACCGTAGAGCGAGACGCTCGATTGAGCGTGGGCGGCGCCGGCGATGCCGAACGAGGCCAGTGCTGCAAGAGTAAGGGCGCGTGATTTCATCTGTAACTCCGTTGTTGTTGTGTGGCTTTTGAAACGAGAAGCGAAGGCTATCGCGTGCCATCATTGATGCGCAAGCAATTAAAAAAGCCGTAGCAAATTTGTGACAACACGGAGAGACAATTCGAAGAAATGCGCGTGCGACGCCGTAGCGCGGATTAAGTCAACGTATTGAAATAGATGAAATAAATGGTAAGAAAAAATCGCGTGCGACACACCGCGCAAGTGATTTAATGCCGCATTTCAAGGGGTTTTAGGCGCAGAAGAGAACCTTCGCGCCAGAAAAAAAGCCCCGCCGTACAGGCGGGGCTACTAAGCGTGGATAACTGTTTGAAACTCAAAACAGTTGGCGCCATTGTATGGCATCAAAAAATCGTAATTAGTGCGGATTCAGCAATAGATTCGTTCATAAATTGAACTGGCCGATGT
This sequence comes from Paraburkholderia sp. Ac-20347, assembly GCF_017104805.1. Lineage (NCBI taxonomy): Bacteria > Pseudomonadati > Pseudomonadota > Betaproteobacteria > Burkholderiales > Burkholderiaceae > Paraburkholderia > Paraburkholderia sp. Ac-20347. The sequence continues at coordinate 90,746 of NZ_JAAGPN010000001.1, forward strand.
GAATCAAGTGTGGTCGGCGCCTGCTGTGACATGGCCGCGCGCGAATAGACACAGCATTTCGTACATCAGTGTGGCCGCAACCAGCGCGGTATTACCTGACGGATCGTAAGGCGGCGAGACCTCTACCACGTCGCCGCCCACCCAATTCAAGCCATCGAGTCCGCGCAGCAGCGCAAGCGTTTCGCGCGTTGTGAGGCCGCCGATTTCGGGCGTGCCGGTGCCAGGCGTGAAGACCGGATCCAGCCCGTCGACGTCGAGCGAGAGATAGACCGGCATGTCGCCCACGATGCGTCTGGCCTCGGCGGCGATCGCGGCAGGCCCGAGTGCCTCGAATTCCTCGATGAACACGACGCGCATGCCGTGGTCGAGCGAATAGCGCCAGCCTTCGTCGCTGTTCTGCGCGCCGCGTATGCCGATCTGGATCGTGCGCGTGGGATCGAGCAGACCTGCTTCCACCGCGCGGCGGAAGGGCGCGCCGTGCGTGAATTTGGAGCCTTTGTACGCGTCCCAGGTGTCGGTGTGCGCGTCGATATGCACGAGCGCGAGCGGCGTCTTCGCCGCCTGTGCTGCACCGATCGCCTGGAAGATCGGAAAGGTAATCGAATGGTCGCCGCCCGCAATCAGCGCGCGTTTTCCGGCGCGAAACACGGGCTCGAAGAACGCGCGGATATCGGCATGCGCGCGCTCGATGTCGTAAAGATGCTCGAACGGCACGTCGCCGATATCGGCCACGCGGCACGCCTCGAACGGATTGAAACGCGTGACGTGATGGATCGCGCGCATCATCGTCGACATATTGCGGATCTCGCGCGGGCCGAAGCGCGCGCCGGGCCGCGCCGTCACGCCGCCATCGTAGGGCACGCCCGCGAGCGCGATGTCGTAGTCCTGCGGGTCGCGCGCGAACGGCACGCGCATGAAGGTGGGAATGCCGGCGAAACGCGGCATCTGCATCTGCGAGAGGTCGGTCTGGGTCATCGGCGCAAGCGCTTAGAAGGTCGGCGGCGTGTTGATCCACAGGATGCGCGTGACGGTGTCGCCTGGATTGCGGTAGCTGTGGGGCTCGGTGCTCGGGAAGTAGAACGAGTCGCCGGCCTGCAGACGCCAGGTCTCGTCGCCGAGCGTGAGCTCGAGTTCGCCATCGAGCACGTAGCCGAGTTCCTCGCCCGCGTGGCTGATCTGTTCGTCGCTGCGCGCTTGCGGTTCGAGCACGTGAATGTCGCCTTGCAGCAGACGTCCCGGTCCCGGTACGACGAGGCGTTCGAGCACGATCGTCTGTTGCGCGGAGCGCCCGCGCGCGCCTTGCGCGGCGGGAAAGCGCACGGCGGGACGCTCGCTCGCGCGCTGCACCGGCGAGGCGGACGCAACCGGACCCGAGACCAGCGCCGCGACGTTGGTGTCGAGCGCCAGCGCGAGCCGGTGCAGCGTGGCAAGCGAGGGCGTGGCGTGGCCGCCTTCGACCTTCGACAGCAGGCTCTCCGAGCAGCCCGCCTGTTCCGCGAGCGCCTTGAGCGTCATCTGCTGCACGAGGCGCGCGTGGCGCAGACGCGTGCCGAGGCCGTCGGTGCCCGTCGACGCGGCGGGCGCGGCCGTTTTGACCGCTGTTTTGCGGGCGGTTTTCGCGGCCGCTTTCACAGCGGCTTTCTGCGCCGGCTCAGCAGTGGCGACGGCGCCGGCGGCGGCGCGCGTACTGGTGCCCGCGCGGGAAGGACGGGCGGAGCCCGTCGAGGAAGATCGTTTGTCGTTGGCCACGTGTGTGTTTCCGTCGATCGGAGAGATCAGGGCGACGGCAACGTCGCCACTATCACCGGCATAGCGTGTGTTACGCGAACACCGTGAACTCGACTTCGAGCGGGTTGAGCGCGTTGATCGGAATGATATCCTGCGGGCACGCCGACATCGCCACCACGCAATCCATCACCGCCTTGATTTCCACGTAATCGCCGGCCTTCGAAACGGGCGGCAGCCAGTCGATCGAATAATCGGGCTTCACGGGAATGTTCATCCACAGGTTGAACGGCTGCGGCACTTCACGCGTGCGCAGACCGATGGCCTTGAGCGCGAGACGCAGATTGTCGGCGCAATTGTCGTGATAACCCTCGACGCCGAGATTGCGATAGCGATACAGATCGCACGCGGCGATCAGCGTGTCGTGCACGCCGGGCGACGTGTCCGTCACGAGTTCGGCGATCGGGCGGCGCTGGTTGGTCACGAGCGGATCGCCCGGCTGCGGAATGATCTTGTCGAGATACGCGCGCGTGTGTTCGAACGAGAGGAATTCGTTCAGGTGTTGCGCGTTGAAGATCCACGTATCGCAGACCTGCGTGCCATGCGGATTCGCGATGCGAATGGTTTGACCCGCCTTCACGCGCACGGCGCGGCCGCAGCGCGCGGGGACGGTGTAGGTCTTGCCGAGTTCGGGCGTGCCGTCCGCGGAAATCGGCTCGTGCAGCGTGGCGTTGATGCCGTTTTCGGTGCCGTTGTCGTCGGCGTGCGTGGCGGTGGCTGCGGGGAAATTCATAGGGACTCCTGATGTGGTGCGGGTGAAGTGGGTCAATCGCTCAGGCATTGCAGAGCGTGGTCAGACTGTGGGCGAGCGCGCGTGCGCCCAGCACGAGGTGATGCGGATGCGTGGCTTCGACCGGGTTATGGCTGATCCCGCCGATGCTTGGCACGAACAGCATCGCGCTCGGACAATGCCCGGCGAGATACATGGCGTCGTGAAACGCGCCGGACGTGAGCCGCGTGGCGGGCGCATCGAGCGCCTGGCAGGCGGCGTCGAGCGTCGCGAGCACGGCCGCGTCGAAAGCGACGGGCGCGTGCGAGAACAGCGCTTCGAGGCGGGCTTCGTGGCGCTTCGCGAGCGCGTGCACGGCGTCGTCGAAGGCGTCGAGCACGGCTGAGTCGGGATGGCGGAAGTCCACCGTGAAGCTCACGTTCGAAGGAATCGTGTTGATCGAATTCGGCTCGACGTTCCAGCGCCCGAAGGTGACGCGCGTGTGCTCCGCACCCAGACGGCGCGCGATGCCGTCGAGTTCGGCGTGCAGCGCGAGCGCGAGCGTCATCGCATCGCGGCGCAGCGGCATGGGCGTGGTGCCCGCGTGAGCTGCCACGCCGGTGCAATGAAACGCGTACCAGCGCACGCCCTGAATGCCGCTGACGACCGCGAGCGGCAGGTCGGCATTCTCGAGTTGCGGGCCTTGTTCGATATGCAATTCGACGAAGGCGTGCGCGGTTTCGCCCGCTGCGTGCGAGGCGAGTTCGGGGAATGCCTGCTGATGGGCGTCGAGCGCTTCGCGCAGCGTCACGCCTTGCGCATCGCGCGCATCGAGATAACGCGCCATGCGCGCCGGTTCGACGAACGCGCTCGAACCCATTGCGCCCGGCGCGAATCGCGTGCCTTCCTCATTGGTCCAGATCGCGACTTCGAGCGGACGGCGCGTTTGCGCGTTCGCGTCGTTGAGCGCTTCCAGCACTTCGAAGCCCGCGAGCACGCCGTAGCAGCCGTCGAGCTTGCCGCCCGAAGGCTGCGTATCGATATGGCTGCCGGTCACGACGGGCGCGAGCGCTTCGGTGCCCGCGCGGCGGATGAACAGATTCGCGCACGCATCGACGGACACCGTGCAGCCGAGCGCATGCGCGCGCTCGATCAGATAGCGGCGCGCGTCGAGATCGTCGGCGCTCAGGGCGGGGCGATTCACGCCGCCGTCGTCGCGCGCGCCGAACGACGCGAGCGTTTCAACGGCAGCGAGCAAACGCTCGGCATCGACGTGCTGCGCGATACGGGTCGCGAATTCTTGCGGCGCGTTCACGATGCGGCTCCTTGCGCGGCGAGCGCGGGTTCGGCGGCGAACGTCAGGCTGCGTTCGAGCCACGGTTTGAGAAACTGCTGCAGGCGCGGCGTGCGCGTGTTGCCGAACAGTTGCGCGGGCGGTCCTGCTTCGACGATCGCGCCCGCTTCCATGAACACGACCTTGTCGGAAATCTTCGCGGCGAAGCTCATTTCGTGCGTGACCATCACCATCGTCATGCCGTCCTGCGCGAGCGAGCGGATCACGTTGAGCACTTCCTCGACGAGTTCGGGATCGAGCGCCGAGGTGGGTTCGTCGAGCAGCATCACCTCCGGCTCGATCGCGAGCGCGCGCGCGATGCCCACGCGCTGCTGCTGGCCGCCCGAGAGGCTCGCGGGCCAGGCGTCGGCCTTGTGGCCCATGCCCACGCGTTCGAGCGCTTTGTGCGCTTTCTCGCGGGCCTCGCGCTTCGGCATCTTCTTTGCGAGCACGAGCGGCGCGGCGACGTTGTCGAGCACGCTCATATGCGGCCACAAATTGAATTGCTGAAACACCATGGCCACGGGGCGGCGCACATCGGCGATGCTCGCTTCGCTATCACGATCGCGCGGCGTGCGGCCCGAGGAGCGATAGCCGAGCAGCTGGCCCTTGATCCACACTTCGCCTTCGTCATAGGCTTCCAGAAAATTCATGCAGCGCAGGGCAGTCGTCTTGCCCGAGCCGGACGGTCCGATCAGCGTGACGATTTCGCCGCGCATGATGTCGAGGTCGATGCCCTTGAGCACGCGGTTTGCGCCGTATGACTTGCCGACGGCGCGCAGCTGGAGAATCGGAAGAGCGCTCATGAGGTCTTTCGCTGAAAGGGAATGCGTGCCGTCGCGCGCTGTGCGAGCAGCGAGACGGCCTGGGTCAGCAGCCAGTAGCACGCGATTAGCAGCGCGTACGGGCCGATATACGTATAGGTCGAGGCGACCACGTCGCTTGCCGTCATCGTCAGTTCGGGCACGGTGATGATCGACGCCACCGCGCTCTCCTTGATCACGAGAATCGTTTGATTGGCGATGAGCGGCAGTGCGAAGGCGAGCGCCTGCGGCAGTTCGATCGCGCGAAACGTGGCGCGCCGGCTCACGCCGAACGCGGCGGCCGCTTCGAGCTGGCCGCGCGGCACGCTGGCCCACGCGGCGCGGAAAATCTCCGCGAAATAGGCGCTGGCGTAGATCGCGAGCGAAACGACGGTGGCTTCCACGGCGCTCATCGTCACGCCGATCATTGGCAATCCGAAATAGATGATGACGAGTTGCGAGAGATACGGCGTGCCGCGAATCAGCCAGATGAACGCGCCATACGGCAGCGCGAAGGCGCGTCCGAACGCGAGGCGCAGCGCGTTGAGCGCGAAGCCCGCCACCATGCCGATGAGCGCGGCGAGCACGCTGACTTCGAGCGTGACGACCGTGGCGGCGGCGAAGCGGGGAACGAGGGCAATCAGCGAGTCCATGGGGGCATCCGTGCAGACGTTCGGTGCAGACTTAAGCGCGCCGCGCCGTGCGGCGAGCGAAGACATGGCCGGCGCAGGCGAGCAACGACGTGATCGCCAGATAAAAGACGGCCGCGAGCGAATAGACTTCCAGCGGCCGATAACTCGACGACGAGAGTTGCTGACCCACGCGCATCAGGTCCGTCACCGAGATCACCGAGACCACGGCCGATGCCTTGACGATGTCGATCATCTCGGACACCAGTGCGGGCAGCGTGGCGCGCACCACCTGCGGCACCTCGATATGCCAGAGCACCTGGCGGCGCGTGAGGTTGAAGGTGAGCGCGGCCTCGATCTGGCCGGGAGCAATGGCGCGAAAACCCGCGCCGAGAATCTGCGATTGATAGGCGCCCGTGTTGAGCGAGAGCCCGATCGCGGCGGCCACGACGCCCGGCAGTTCGATGCCGAGCGCCGAGGGCACGTAGTAAAACACCAGCAATTGCGCGAGGACCGGCGTGCCGCGCAGCACGCTCACATAGACGCGCGCTGCGCCGCGCAACAGGCGGCTGTGGCTGACCGACATGGTGTAGACGAACACGCCGACGAAGAAGCCGCAGCCCACGGCGACAGCCGACAGCCAGAGCGTCGTCAGCGCGCCGTCGAGAAGCTGCGGCAGATAGCCGGCGCAGCGCGTGAGCAGATCGGGTGCGTTCATGTTGCGCGAGGTCCGGTAAAACGTGGGTGAAAACGCGGGTTACAGCGTCGGAGCGGGCAGCGCGTCGGCGGGCACGTCCATGGTCGAACCGAACCACTTCTCCTGCAGCTTCTTCATCGTGCCGTCCTTGTTCGCGCGGGCGATGCCGTCGCTAAAGAGCTTCAGCAGCGCGGCGCTGTCCGCGTCCTTGCGCGCGACCCACGCGAAGTAGCTCTTCGGACCGATGGTTTGCGGCAGCAGCGTGAACACGCCCGGACGCGACTTCATCAGCGGCCCGAGATTCGCGACCGATTGCGCAACGGCGTCGAGACGGCCCACTGCGAGATCCGCATACGCTTCGTCGAACGACACGTATTGCTTGATCTGCTTGATGCCGGGACCGCCTGCTTCCTTGAGCTTCTTGTCGAGCGCGACGAGCGCCTGCAATTGCGCGGAACCCGTTTGCGAGCCGACGACCTTGCCGTTCAGATCGTTCGGCGACTTGATGGCGCTTTCGTTCGCACGCAGCAGCACGCCGGTCGTGGCGTCGGCGACGGGCAGCGTGAAGGCGAAGTGATCGGCGCGATCCTTGTTGACGGTGACGGCGGTCACGACGATGTCGAAACGCTTCGCGTCGAGGCCCGGCAGCAGGCCCTGAAACGGCAGATCGAGCTGCTTCACCTTGACGTCGGGCAGCGACTTGAGCACGTAGGCCATGAGGTCGGCGTCGTAGCCGACGATCTTGCCGTTATCGACGTATTCGAACGGTGCGTAGCGTGCTTCGGTCGCGACCGTGATTTCCTTGTTCGATTTGATGCGCGCGAGCAGATCGTCCTGTGCGAGCACGGGCGCGGCGGCGGCGAGCGTGAAGACGCCGCTCAGGGCGAGGACGAAACGGCGGACTGACTTATGCATGATGTTCCCTGGAAGACCGTGGCGAGTGGTGAAAGTGACAGGAATCGTATTCAAGTAACTTGAATGATGTTCAATTAGCATGATGCGTGCCAGCGGCCGGAAACGCCGCTGCACAAGGCGGAAGGGGAGAAAGTCGGGACGCGGCGTGCACCGCGAGCGTGAGCGATGCCGTGATGTGCACCGCATAAAAGGCACGATGCACCGCGATGGGGAGGGGTGGCGCAGAACCGTGCCTGGCGGCGGCAAGCGTGCGAATCGAGCGGAACGGTGCTCTATTAACGACGCGAATGTGTGAGGGCTTTGATGAGAGAGCCAGCGGCGGACTCGCTGCTCATGCCGATTCCAGTCTGATGGATATTGACCGATTCATCGTATCGGTTTGAAATGGCTCATTTCCATGCGTCGGGTGCTAGCATGGAAATGAATCGGGGATCGTTCCGTGCTCAATAAAAGAATCGTAATACGGTATGAATTAAACAGATAAACCCCGTCTTCCAGGAGAGGCACACGATGCGAGAACTCAGTGGCGGCAATGCGTGGCAATACACGCTCAATCTGCTCGGCGGCGGCCCGGTTCCTCACGGTCGTACGGTGCGCTCCTCGCGCCGTGCGTGCGCCAGTCGAGCCACGCGGATCGAACCTCCCGTTGCGCGGCCCGTGCCTGCGTTGCGCGCGCATTTTGCGTTTGTCGAAGCGTGGTCGGACAACCTGATTTCGGTGTCGTGGAGCGATCCCACCAGCGGGCGTTATGCCGAGCAGCCGTGGCGTCTGTGTATCGCGAGAAAGCGTGGTCTGTGCGCGCTCACGGGCGCGCCGATTCAGCGCGGCGACAAGATCTATCGGCCTTTCACGCGTGGCGTGGCGCCCATCAACGCGGACTGGGCCGTGCTGGCTTCGGCGTTGAACGCGTCGCTCATCCCCCCGTCACGGGAGGGAAAAACGCAATCTCGCTGTCCTGCCTGACCACGAAGTCGCTGCTCACCATTTCGTGATTCACCGCCACGCGAACCGGCCGGGCGCTGTCGAGCGCTTCGGCCGCGTCCGCGCCGCGTTGCCTGAGCTGATTGCGCAGCCCGTCGATGGTGATCTGCGTGGCGTCGACTTGCAGTGTTTCTTCCGCCATGCCGAGCGATTCGCGAATGCTCGCGAAATATTTAATGGTGAGTTTCATGAATCAAGTCCTGATGCGAATTCGTGCGACGGGATATCCGACCGTGTATCGATAAACGGATTTCATCCCCAGCGAAGCATGGCTTGCTCGTCGTGGCTTTTCGCTTCGACCCAATGGGATTTGCCATCGCGGCTGATTTCTTTTTTCCAGAATGGCGCGTGCGTTTTCAGAAAGTCCACGATGAATTCGCAGGCCTCGAATGCGGCTGCACGATGCGGCGAAGCCACCACGACGATCACCACCGGAAGACCGAGCGCAATACGCCCTATGCGATGCACGACCTTCACCGCATCCAGCGACCAGCGTGCCGCCGCTTCCTCGACGATGCCCCAGAGCGAATGCTCGGTCATGCCCGGATAGTGCTCGAGTTCGAGCGCGACGATGTCGTCGCCATCGCCGCTATTGCGCACGATGCCGATGAAATCCACTACGGCGCCCACGTTCGGGTTGCGCATGATCGGCGAGACTTCCGCCGCCACGCCGATGGGCGCGTGCTGCACGCGCACTTCAAAGCCCGCTGCAATGCCGCTTGCGGGCGAGGGGACATCTTCAGCGGGCGTTTTTTCGCCGGCTTGCCGCGCATCTCGATCCGAAGGCTGTGTCATTGCGTCATTTCCTCTGGGGGCCTCGATGAGTCCGCGATGCGCGATTCGTGAGGCGTAACGCGGCGTGCGCGGCTTAGCCGCCAACCAGCGACATGCGCACGGTGGGCCAGGTCTTGCCCGTACCGGCGCGGCGGCGGTCGGCGTTCAATTCCGAATAGCGGTCGTCGCGCGCATTCCAGCGCGCGTGAATGGCGTTCTGCAATTGCTCGCCGGGCACCGCTTCGCCGAGCCACGGTTTCAGATCCGCGCCTTGCGTCGCGAACAGGCAGGTATAGAGCTGGCCGTCTGCGGACACGCGTGCGCGCGAGCATTGGCCGCAAAACGGCTCGGAGACGCTCGCGATGAAACCCACTGTGCCTTGACCGTCGGCGTGGCGATAATCGACCGACGTGGCGGCGGCATCGGCACGATTGGCGGCAACGAGCGGAAATGCCGTTTCGACGATCGCACGCATCTCATGCGCTTTCAGCACCGTGGATTGCGACCAGCCCGCCGCGCCGCCGACATCCATGAATTCGATAAAGCGCAGCGCAATATCGCTGCCTTTGAAATGCTGCACGAGCGGCAGAATCTGATTGTCGTTCACGCCGCGCTCGATCACCGTGTTGACTTTCACCGGCGCGAGGCCCACGGCCTGCGCCTGTTCGATGCCGTCGAGAATGCGCGCGACGGGCAGGTCCACGTCGCTCATGCGGCGGAATACGGTGTCGTCGAGCGCGTCGAGGCTGACCGTTACGCGCGAGAGGCCCGCGTCGCGCAAACCACGCGCACGCGCGGCAAGCAGCGAACCATTCGTCGTGAGCGCGATATCGAGCGGCTTGCCGTTGAGCGTGGTGAGTCGGGCGAGGCGTTCGATGAGCGTTTCGAGTCCGCGTCGCAGCAGCGGTTCGCCGCCCGTGATGCGGATTTTCTCGACGCCGAGCGCCACGAATGCCTGCGCGATTTTCATCATCTGATCGAACGAGAGTCGCTCGGACGCGCGCAGAAAACGATAGTGCTCGTCGAAGACCTCGCGCGGCATGCAGTAGGTGCAACGGAAATTGCACTGATCGATCACGGAGAGGCGCAAATCGCGCAACGGCCGGTCGCGTCCGTCGCGTACCGCGGCAGCGGGCGCAGCCTCGGCGCGGGCAGTCACTGCGGATTGGACGGTAGGGGCTTCGGCGACGGCGTTCACGATCGGTTAGGGTGGGGCGAAAAGGCGATTGGAATACGGCGACAGGCTCCAGCAGCGGTCAATTGGAGCGATATCGCGAGCTTGTGTGCAGCATAGTGCCGCGGGCGCACGACGCTGGTGCACAGTCGGTGATGGAACGCAGCAGTACAGTTGGGCCGCGAGGGCGAAGCCTCAGGTCAATTGATAGGGACGGATAGGCGCAACCGGCTCGGGCAGGGCGCATCCGCAGAGTTCGAGCACGGAGCGTTCGATATTGCGCGACATGGCGTCGAGCGCGAGCGCATTGGGCGTCAAGCTGAATGGATCGGCGACTTCGCTGGCAATGGCTTCGAGCGCAATCAGTGTGTATGAGATGAACACGCACAGCAGCGGCGTGAAGAATTCCGTGGAATCGACCAGTCCGAACGGAAGCAGCACGCAGTACGCGTAGACGGTGCGATGCAGCAGCACGTTGTACGCAAACGGAATCGGCGTCGAGGCGATGCGTTCGCAGCCGCCCAGCGATTTGCCGAGTTCGGCGAGTTGCGCGTCGAACATCCACAGCCGCGTATCGGAGGCGTGCAGGCGATGTTGGCCGATCGCCAGTTCACGTCGCATGTCGTTGAGTATCGACATCGGTTTATAGCACTGGCCGCTTAACGCCTCGGCGCGTTCGCGGCCGAGCAGACGTACAAAGTCCTGCGAGGGATCGGTGCCGCGTAATTCGTGTTTGAGCGCGTAAATGAAGGCAATCAATTGCTGCGCGATGCGTTGCGTGTCGGCACGCTCGGGCACGTAGCAGAGCATTTGCGACGTGAGCGTGCGGGAAGCTATCAGCAGATTGCCCCAGAGATGCCGCGCTTCGTTAAAGCGCTCGTAACTCGCGTTATTGCGAAACGCGAGAAAGATCGCGAGCGCCACGCCGAATAAAGTAAACGGCGCGGTATTGAGCGGAATCTTTTCGCCGAACACGCGCCCGTGCGTGAAAACGGCGAGCGTGCTGACAACGGCCATGAAAATCAGCTGCGGAATGATCGACGAGAGCACCGAGCCGTTCCAGATGAACAGCAGGCGGAACCAGTTCTCGCGCGGCCGGACGATCATGATGCTTATTTATTATGGGCACGATACGGATGCCGCGCGCGCCGGTGTCTTTAACGCGGGCGCGGCGCGGCGTCATGCCGGTCAGTGATAGCCGGGGTCGCCTTCGCGCACCTTGCCGCGGAATACGCGATATTGCATTGCGTTGTAGACCAGAATGATCGGCAACACAATCACGGTGCCGACGAGCGCGAATAGCTGGCTCGAACGTGTCGACGAGGCCTCCCAGATCGTGAGCGAAGGCGGAATGATATACGGCCAGATGCTGATAATGAGCCCCGTATAACCGAGAAAGCAGATCACCAGCGACAGCACGAAAGGCGTGGTTTCGTGGCGCGCGCGCAGCGCATGGAAAATGCCCCACACGCTCGCGACCACGAGAATCGGCACCGGCAGGAACCAGATGAGATTGCCGCTGAGGAACCAGCGTTGTCTCACCGAGGGCAGACCCAGCACGGTCCACAGGCTGACGACGGCAATCGCCAGCAGCAGCACCGCCACGAGCGGGCGCATGACTTCACGCATCTTGCGCTGCAACTCGCCGTCCGTTTTCATGATGAGCCAGCCGCAGCCGAGCGTGGCGTACGTGAGCAGCACGCCGAAGCCGCAAAACACGCTGAATGGCGAGAACCAGTCGAACGGATCGCCCGCGAATTTATCGTCGACGATCTTGATGCCTTGCAGCAGCGAGCCAAGCGTGACGCCCTGGCACATGGCCGCGAGCGCCGAGCCGCCAATGAACGCGAGGTCCCATGCGTGTTGTGTGCGCGTGGCTTTTCCGCGCAATTCGAACGCCGCGCCACGGAATATCAGGCCCACCACCATCAGGATCAGCGGCATGTAATTGGCGGGCAGCAAGGTGGAGTACACCACGGGGAACGCGCCGTATAAACCGGCGCCGCCGAGTACGAGAAAGGTTTCGTTGCCGTCCCAGACGGGCGCGACGGTATTGAGCATCACCTCGCGTTCGCCTTTGCCTTCGAAAAACGGAAAGAGCAGGCCGATGCCGAGATCGAAACCGTCGAGCATCACGTAGATAAACACGCCGAGGCCGATAATGGCGGCCCAGATCACAGGAAGGTCGATTTGCATGGCCTTACTCTCCCACCACGGCGTCTAGCGCGCGATTATGCAAGCCCGGATATTTCAGCGATTCGTTCGTTTCCACGCCGGTCGCCGGTCCTTTTTTCATCATCTTGAGCATGTAATACACGCCCGTTCCAAACACGAGGAAATAGACGATCACGAAGATCAGCAGCGACACGCCCGCCTGTTGCGCACCGATAGGCGAGACTGAATCGATGGTGCGGACCACGCCATAGACGGTCCACGGCTGGCGGCCGACTTCGGTGGTGATCCAGCCCGCGAGCAGCGCGAGAATGCCCGATGGTCCCATGCAGAACACCAGCCGCTGAAACGCGCGCGATTCATACAGTCGCCCACGCGGTCGCAGCAGCAGGCCCAGCACGGCGGTCAGCAGCATCAGCATGCCGAGGCCGGCCATGATGCGGAACGTCCAGAATACGATCGGCGAATAAGGCCGGTCCTGAGGCGGAAATTCCTTGAGACCGCGAATTTCACCATTCCAGCTATGCGTGAGAATCAGGCTGCCTAAATGCGGCACCTTGATCGCGTAGCGGGTGACTTCGGCATCCATATCGGGCAAACCGACGAGATTGAGCGCCGTGCCGCCGTGCTCGGTTTCCCACAGTCCTTCAATCGCCGCGATCTTCGCAGGCTGATATTCGCGCGTATTGAGCCCGTGCGCATCGCCGACGAAAATCTGCACGGGCGCGAGCACGAGCAGCATCCAGAGCGCCATCGAGAAACTGCGCTTCACCGGCACGTCGCGGCGACCGTGCAGCAAATGCCATGCGCCGCACGCGGCCACGATAAACGCGGCGACGATAAACGCCGCAATCGTCATATGAGCGAGCCGGAACGGGAAGGACGGATTGAAGATCACTTTCCACCAGTCGACCGGCACGATGCGGCCATTCTGGATGGCGTAGCCTTGCGGCGTCTGCATGAAACTATTCGACGCAAGAATCCAGAAAGTGGAAATGAGCGTGCCGACCGCCACCATGAGCGTGGAAAAGAAATGCGCTTTCGGACTCACCCGATTCCAGCCGAACAATATCACGCCGAGAAAACCGGCTTCGAGAAAGAAAGCGGTCAAGACTTCATAGGTCAGCAGCGGACCGGTAATATTGCCCGCAATCGTGGAGAAGCCGCTCCAGTTCGTGCCGAATTCGTAAGCCATCACGACGCCCGACACCACGCCCATGCCGAACCCCACGGCGAATATCTTCACCCAGAAGCGGTACATGTCTTTATAGGCGGGGTCGCCGGTGAGCAGCAGACGCCATTCGAGCACGGCCAGAAAGCTCGCCATGCCGATGCTGATCGCCGGAAAGACAATATGAAAGGAGACGGTGAACGCGAATTGCAGCCTGGCGAGATGAAAGGCGTCGAAGATATCCATGATTCTTGTGAACTCCCATTGACGACTGCGTTCGCATGCCGGGCGCCGCCGGACGGGGCTGCGCGGCGCCCGGCCCGGCTTCGCGGCATGGCACGCACCTAATTTCCGGTCGCGCGCACGACCTGTACTGGCACGGATTTATACGAGGGCGTGCCGCTCTCCTTGTCGATATAGTCGAGCGGAACGAGCACATTGGCTTCAGGATAGTACGCAGCGACAGAACCGCGCGCGATGCTGTACACAATCGCCGTGATGTTCTTCAGACGAAGCGTGCGTCCCGACGACGTGACCGTTTCGATATCGACCTGATCGCCGTGCTCGATGCCGTGGGCCGCCATGTCGTCGGCGTTCATGAAGAGCACGTCGCGCCGGCCAAACACGCCGCGATAGCGGTCGTCCATCGCGTAGATCGTCGTGTTGTACTGGTCGTGGCTGCGTATCGTGATGAGTCGCAACACGTTTTCCGCGCCCAGCACGTCGGCGTCTTCCCTTACGCCGCCATAGACCGAGAACACGGCCTTGCCCGAAGGCGTGTGCCACTGGCGCTCGGTGGGCGGCAGCGGCAGGCGGAAGCCGCCCGGCGCGCGAATGCGCCGGTTGAAGTCCTCGAAGCCCGGCACGGTGCGCTCGATGAGATCGCGAATGCTGTCGTAATCGGCGATCAGTTCCATCCACGGCACTTTGGTATGGGGCAGCGTGGCGCGCGCCATGCCGGCCACGATGGCGGGCTCGGAGCGCAGCTGGTCGGACGCAGGCGTGAGCTTGCCCGCCGACGCATGCACCATCGACATCGAATCTTCCACGGTGATCGATTGGCGTCCGCTACTTTGCATGTCGAGCTCTGTGCGGCCGAGGCACGGAAACAGATAGGTTTCCTTCGACACCAGCAAATGCGTGCGATTGAGTTTCGTGCCGATATGCACGCCGAGGTCGAGCGCGGCCATCGCGGGAAACGATTGCGCGGTGTCGGGCAGCGCCACCGCGAAATTGCCGCCGAGGCACAGCAGCGCTTTGGCCTTGCCGTCGATCATCGCCTGCATGGCCTGCACTGCGTCGTGACCGTGGCCGGCGGGCGGTGTGAAGCCACAGGCATCTTCGATCAGCTTGAGAAAGGCCGGCGACGGCTTTTCGGTAATGCCCACCGTGCGATTGCCTTGCACGTTCGAATGGCCGCGCAGCGGGCAAATACCCGCGCCGGGCTTGCCGAAATTGCCGCGCATCAGCAGCAGGTCGGCGATCAGGCGCACATTGGCCGTGCCCTTGTTGTGCTGCGTGATTCCCATGCCATACGTGACGATGGTGGCATTCGATTTCGCGTAGGCGATGGCCACGTGTTCGAGATCGGGCCGTGCGAGGCCGCTGGCTTTCTCGATGTCGTCCCACGAGGTGGCGTCGAGGTCCGCCGCGAAAGCGTCGAAACCGTCGGTATGTTGCGCGATGAAATCTTTGTCGAGCACGCCGCCTTGTTCTGCTTCCATTTGCAGCAGCGCTTTCATCACGCCTTTGAGCGCGGCGGCGTCGCCGCCCGCATCGACCTGAAAATACGTCGAGGCGATGCGCGTGGAGCCGAAGGTCGCCATTTCGATCATGCTCTGCGGATCGGCGAAACGTTCGAGCGCACGTTCGCGCAGCGGATTGAATACGATTATCGGCACGTTGCGACGCGCGGCTTCGTGCAGCGTGCCCATCATGCGCGGATGATTCGTGCCGGGATTATGACCAATGGAAATAATCAGCTCGGTCGAATCGAAATCGTCGAGCGACACCGTGCCTTTGCCGATGCCAATCGATTGCGGCAGGCCAACGCTGGTCGGCTCGTGACACATATTCGAGCAATCGGGAAAATTGTTGGTACCGAATTCACGCGCGAACAATTGATAAAGAAATGCGGCTTCGTTCGACGCGCGTCCGGACGTATAAAACTCCACCTGATCCGGCGAAAGCGAACGCAGGATTTCGCCGATGCGCGCAAAGGCGTCTTTCCAGTCGACGGGGCGGAATGTATCCGTCGCGCGGTCGTAGACGAGCGGATGCGTGAGCCGCCCCATGTCTTCGAGTTCGTAATCGCTCTTTTGCAGCAGCGAGGTGACGGTATTGGCCGCGAAGAATTCGGGCGTCACGCGTTTGGTGGTGGCTTCCCAGGTGACGGCTTTCGCGCCGTTTTCGCAGAACTGGAACGTCGATCGATGCTCCTTGTCGGGCCACGCACAGCCGGGGCAATCGAAGCCGTCGGGCTGATTGGTCCGCATCAGCGTGATGGGCGCCTCGATGCTTTCCATCTGGTCGTGAATCGCCTGCGCCGTGGCTTTGAGCGCGCCCCAGCCGCCCGCCGGACCGGTGTAGGGATGGACGCCTGGCACATCGCGTAGTTTCGTCATAGGAAACTCCATTCGGTGTTTCGCTTGCGCGCTGAAGCCGCCGCGCAAGACTGCGCCGCAACCGCATCGCAATGAAATCCCATCCCGGTCATCAGGATTCAGTTTAGGAAATCCCGATATGGAGACAAGAATGAAATACCCCGATTCGCCTTGGCTATCTTTCGAATTGCGTTGCGTTGTGTCTAATTGAATATATCGATTTCCAATGACGAATACGCGCTTCAAAATGGTGAATGCCGCCGAAGCGGATTGCAAGCGGAGTGAAATGAAGCGTGTCGTCCTATTCTAAAGACGAGCGTTCAGGGCGTGAACGCGCGCCGACCGATATTAGCTATCGGCGCCAGCATCGGGCGCGTTCGTGCATCATGAAAGCTCACACCGCGATGGGAAATGTGCGTTTCAGAAAGCAGGCAGTTCCGCGGGCTCGGAGGACGCGTGCAACAGCACGGGAATCGACTTGGAAGTCGGCGTGTTGCAGACGTCGCCTACGCTCGCGAGCGGCACGAGCGGATTGGTTTCGGGGTAGTAGGCGCCGATGCAGCCGCGCGGAATGTCGTATTCCACGAGGCGGAAATGATCGGCGCGGCGCGCGATGCCGTCCTCCCAGACGGTGCTCATATCGACCCAGTCGCCATTCTTGAAACCTAGCATCGCGATATCGGCGGGGTTGATGAACACCACGCGGCGCTGACCGAACACGCCGCGATAACGGTCGTCCAGCGCGTAAACCGTGGTGTTGTACTGGTCGTGCGAGCGCGTCGTCATGAGCGTCATCAGGCGGTCGCCGTGCTGCGCCTTCGCGCGCGCGATCGGCGTGTCCTGCTGCACCGCGTGCACGATGAAATTCGCTTTGCCGGTGTCGGTTTTCCAGTCGCGTTCGCGCGAGGCGACGCGCAGATGAAAGCCGCCCGGATGCTGGATGCGTTCGTTGTACTGGTCGAAGCCTTCGATGGTTTGTTCGATGGCGTCGCGCACTTTGGCGTAATCGCTCGCATAGCCGAGCCAATCCACTTTCGCGTCGCCGAGCGTGGCGTGGGCGATATTCGCGACGATCGCCGTTTCCGACATCAGGTTCGGCGACGCGGGCTTGTTCATGCCGTAAGAGATATGCACCATACTCATCGAGTCCTCGACCGTCACGCCTTGCGCGACGCCGTTCTGCAGGTCGATTTCGGTGCGGCCGAGCGTTGGCAGAATGAGCGCGCGCTCGCCGTGCACGAGGTGGCTGCGATTGAGCTTGGTGGTGATGTGCACGGTGAGTTTGCACGAGCGCAGGCCGTCGAAGGTACGCAGCGTGTCCGGCGTCGCCATCGCGAAGTTGCCGCCGAGGCCGATGAATACTTTGAGGCGGCCTTCGATCATGTGCTCGACCGTTTCCACGACGTCGAGTCCATGCTCGCGCGGCGGCGCGAAATCGAAGACCTGGCCGAGACGATCGAGAAACGCTTGCGACGGCTTTTCCTCGATGCCGACGGTGCGATTGCCCTGCACATTCGAATGGCCGCGCACGGGGCACAGGCCCGCGCCTTCGCGGCCGATATTGCCGCGCATCATCAGCAGATTGGAGAGCAGATGCACGGTTTGCACCGAATGCTTGTGCTGCGTGATGCCCATGCCCCACGTGGCAATCACACGTTTGCCGTTCGCATAGACGCGCGTGAGCCCTTCGATATCTTCGCGCGCCACGCCCGATTCCGCTTCGAGCAGCGGCCAGCTTTCGTTGCGCAGATCTTCGGCGAAGGCCGCGAAACCCAGCGTGTGCTCGCGGATAAAGTCGATATCGAGCACGCGCTCCGTGCCGTTTTCGAGCGCTTCGTCGTCGAGTTCGATCAGTCGCTTCGCGACGCCTTTAATCAGCGCGAAGTCGCCGCCGAGTTTCGGTTGGATAAACATCGACGCAATTTTCGTGCTGCCGAACGTGATCATTTCCATCGGATGCTGCGGGCTCGTGAAGCGTTCGAGCCCACGTTCGCGCAGCGGATTCACCGACACGATCGTCGCGCCGCGCCGCGAAGCCTCGCGCAATTCGCCAAGCATGCGCGGGTGATTCGTGGCCGGATTCTGGCCGAAGATAATGATGGTGTCCGCGGCTTCGAAATCGTCGAGCGTCACCGTGCCCTTGCCGATGCCCACCGTCGTCGGCAGGCCGCGGCTGGTGGCTTCGTGACACATATTCGAGCAATCGGGGAAATTGTTGGTGCCGAACATCCGCACGAACAACTGATAGACGAACGCGGCTTCGTTGCTCGCGCGGCCCGAGGTATAGAACGCGGCTTCGTCGGGCGAATCGATTGCGTTCAATTGCTCCGCGATCACCGCGAAGGCGTCGTGCCACGCGATGGGCTGATAGCGATCGGTGATCGCGTCGTAGACCATCGGATCGGTGAGACGGCCGTGCTGTTCGAGTTCGTAATCGGTCTGCTTCATCAGCGACTCGACGGTGTGCTTCGCGAAGAAGTCCGGCGTGACGCGTTTGCTCGTGGCTTCGGCGGCCACGGCCTTCACGCCGTTTTCGCAGAACTCGAATGTCGAGGCGTGCTCGCGGTCGGGCCATGCGCAGCCGGGACAATCGAAACCATCCGGCTGGTTCTGTTTAAACAGCGTGCGGTAATTGCCGCCCGACACACGCTCCTTGATCAGATTGATGGCGACATATTTGAGTGCGCCCCAACCCGCGGCGGGGTGGTGATACGCCTCGATTTTTCCCTTTGATTTCGCCTTGTCCATTACCCTTCGCTCCGGTGAGGTTGCGCGGCCCCGGGTCGATCCGCGAGGCGTCAAGCGCGCTAACTGCATAGCCGAAAGCGTAAAAGGTCAGGGCGGCGTGCATGACGCACAAAATCCATTCAGCACTTAGAGTACAGTTGCGCCGCGCCGCCGCATTACACTGCGCGTGCCGCGCTATGAGCGTCTATCGGGGAGAAGGCAGTGAAACTCTATGAAAAGCTCGCGGACGACATTGAAACGTTGATCCGCAAGGGCGTGTACCGGCCGGGGGACCGCGTGCCGTCGGTGCGCCAGGCGAGCCAGCAGCACCGCATCAGCATTACCACGGTGATTCGCGCGTATCTGCTATTGGAAAGCCGTGGCGTGCTCGAAAGTCGCCCGCAATCCGGCTATTTCGTGAGCGTGCGCGTGAACGAAGGCAGCGTGCAATCCGATGAATTGCGCCCGAGCCAGCCGATTGCCGTGTCGGCCACGGTGGACGTGAGCCGTCTCGTGCTCTCCACGCTGCGCTCGATCGGCGCCGACGACGCCGTGCCGCTCGGCTCGCCGTATCCCGATCCGTTTTTGTTTCCGTATGAAAAGATCAATCGCTATGCATCGGCGGTCGGGCGCAGAAAGTCGCTGTGGGGCGTGAACAACGCCTTGCCGCCGGGCAGCCCGGAATTGCTTCGGCAGATTGCACGGCGCTATCTCGAGAACGGCATGGCCGTGGACCCCAACGAGATTATCGTGACCGTGGGCGCGACCGAAGCCATGAATCTCTGTTTGCAGGCCGTGGCGAAACCGGGTGACGTGATTGCCGTGGAGTCGCCCACGTTCTATGCGATGCTGCACGCCATCGAACGCTCGGGCATGAAGGCCATCGAGGTCGCGACGCATCCCGAGTACGGCATGGATGTGGACGCGCTCGCGAAGATTCTCGAAACGGAAAAGGTGGCCGCCTGCATGGTGATGCCGAATTTCCAGAATCCGCTCGGCTTTCTGATGCCTGACGAACGCAAGCGCGAACTCGTCGAGCTGCTCGCCAAAGCGGAGATTCCGGTAATCGAAAACGGTGTTTACAACGAGCTGTATTTTGGCGACTCGCATCCCACCACGCTGAAATCGTATGATAAACAAGGCAGGGTGCTGCATTGCGGTTCGTTTTCGAAAAGCCTCACCGCCGCGTATCGGATTGGCTGGGCGCTGCCGGGGCGTTATCGCGATCAGGTCGAGAAACTGAAATTCCTCAATACGCTGACGACCTCGGTCGTGCCGCAACTCGCCATCGCCGAATATCTCGAACGCGACGGTTACGAGCATCATTTGCGGCGCGTTCGCAAGAATTACGCGCAGCAGGCCAATCTGATGAAAGCGATGGTCACGCGTTTCTTCCCGGCGGGCACGCGTATGTCGAGTCCGGCGGGCGGTTACGTGCTGTGGATCGAACTGCCCGCGAAAGCCGATTCAATGAAGCTATATCAGCTCGCACTGGCGCAAGGGATTACGATCGGGCCGGGCTATATGTTTTCGGTCTCGGACAATTACCGAAATTTCATTCGCCTCAATTACAGCAGTCCGTGGTCGCCGGAAATCGAACAGGCGATTATCACGGTCGGCAAGCTCGCGGCGTTTTGTGCGAAGTGAGTGCGCTGTTCAGCTCGATTCCAGCACGACTCCGGCTCAACTCCCGCTTAATGAATCACAACCGCGTTGCGGCCCGCGTGCTTCGCGCGGTAGAGCGCGAGGTCGGCGGCCGCGAAGGCAGCCTGGCTGTTCGTGCCTTCGAGCGCCGTGCGCTGCGTGAGCGCCGCGCCGACGCTCACGGTCACCACGCCTGCCGTGGAGTGCCGATGCGCGATGTCCAGTTGCATGACGCCACGCCGTAGTTTTTCGAGGATGGCGGGCACCTCGCCGCGCGGCTGCCCGCTGAGCAGCATGCCGAATTCTTCGCCGCCCATACGGCCCGCGATCACCTGATATTCATCCGCCACGTCCTGCAGAACCGCGGCGACTTTCTGCAGACAGACGTCGCCCGCCGGATGACCGTAGGTGTCGTTGAATTGCTTGAACCAGTCGATATCGACCATCACGGCCGTGAGCCAGTCGCCGGGCTGGGCGTCGTGCCATTTCTGGCGAATGCTCTCCAGCATGAAGCGGCGGTTGAACAGGCGTGTGACGGGGTCGGTGGCCGTCGCGCAGCGAAGCTTCAGATCGTTCTCGATCATTGCGCGCAAATGTTCGAACACGTCGCGATGCGCGTCGGTCAGCACGCGCGGTTCGGGGTCCATCGCGCAGAGCGCGCCGACGCGTTCGCCACCGGGCGCGTGCAGCGGAATGGCCGCATAGAAGCGCACGAACGGCGCGTTGCTGACCAGCAG
The DNA here is from genome assembly GCF_017104805.1 of Paraburkholderia sp. Ac-20347. Taxonomy (NCBI): domain Bacteria; kingdom Pseudomonadati; phylum Pseudomonadota; class Betaproteobacteria; order Burkholderiales; family Burkholderiaceae; genus Paraburkholderia; species Paraburkholderia sp. Ac-20347. The sequence goes on from NZ_JAAGPN010000001.1 coordinate 111,600, forward strand.
GCATTGCGTGAAGCGCGGGTCGCCGCGCGTGTCTTCCACCACGAACAGCTGGTCGGATTCGATCACGTAATTACTCAACGACTGCTTGCGCGGCACGGGATGCAGCACCACGCCGGCTTCGGCGCGATAGTGCTGATGCTCGGCGTCGAGCAGCAGCACCGCAGTGATCGACGCGCCCGTGACGGTCTTGAGAATGGCGGCGGCGTGACGGAAACACTCGCGCATGACCTGATCGTCGTGCAGGAGCCATTCGATGATCGGCGAGTCGCCGGACTCGCTTGCGCCAGTGAGGCGCTCGTCAGGGAAAAAGGGCAAGGCGGGTTCCGTGGTATGCCGTCAAGCACGGGTCAACGGCATTTTCCACGCAAACTTGAGTGCCGAAGCGCGGCGGGCGCGTAATAAATACATGCCGAGCCGCGTTGATTCATATGATGAAATGAAGTGCGCGATGCCTATTTGTTGATCATCGCCATGACCAGGAAGTGAAACGGCAGGGTGAGCAGCACGGTCGCGCCAAAACCGACGCACCAGAGAATGGCAATCCACTTCAGATCGTGCATAAAGCGCTGGCGGCGATCCCGCGAGTCACGTTTCATGGCCGACTCCCTTTGAAGGTCTGCTGGGGCATTATGGCATTGCCTTGCATCGACGATCAATACGCGGGGCAGGGCGATGCGAACGAGTGAAAACGGAACGGAAGACGGCAACGGCGAACGCCATAACTATTTGTATTCCTGATTAATTGAATTGGTTGCCGTCTTCCACAACTGATGAACTTTCAGACTTCCGCTTTCTCGCAGCGCTCGAATGCTTCGGCCATGAACGCCTTCAACGTATCGACGATTTTGCGCACGCGCGCCGGGACGGGCCGTTGTGGGCGAATCAGCAGATTGAGCGCAAGCTCAGGCACTTCCCAGTCGGGCAGCACGCGCACGAGACGCCCCGCTTCGATAGCGGCGTTGGCGGCCGGTTCCTCCAGCACGCACAAGCCCGCGCCCGCAAGCACCATTTCGTACATTGGCCGCCAATGCGTGGTCTTGATCGTCGTGCGGACCGGCACGCTGTCGACGACGTCGCTGTCGAGCGCGAGCGGCAACTGGTTGGCGTCGAACGTGCCTTTCACGCGAATGAAATTGTGCTCCACGAGTTGAGCCGGCGATTCGATGGCTGCGTGCCGCGCAAGATAATCGGGCGACGCCACCAGCAGACGGCGGATCTGACCGAGCGGCCACGCAATAAACGCGCCGTCCGCGAGTGGCCCGAGGCGAAACGAAATATCCACGCCTTCGGTCACGAGATCGGCGATCTTGTCGTTCAGCACCAGTTCAATATCGAGGCGCGGATACAGATCGCGCACACGTTTCAGTCCTTCCGGCAAGATCGTCTCGCCGAGACAGTGCGGCGCAGCAATGCGGATCGTACCCTTGACGATGTGCTCGTCGTTGGCCACTTCCGCCAATACCTGTTCCACCGCGCCGAGCAAGGACTTGCTGCGTTCGTGAAAGAGGAGCCCCTCCGGCGTGCATTGGAACGTACGCGCATTGCGCAGCAGCAATTGGCAGCCGAGATATTTCTCCAGCCGTTCGATCCGTTCGCTCACGGCAGGCTGGCCGATTTCCAGATCGCGCGCGGCGCCCGACATGCTGCCGCGTTCGACCACTCTCACGTAGATCCGCATGGCTTCCAGCAGGTTCACGCGCCGCTCCTTGCCGTTTGTGGCGCGGGACATCGACACCATTGACACCATTGACACCATCGACAGATAGATCCTTGCATTCGTTGCGCTCCTGATTCAGGGCGTCGCGTGAGTGGATGCGACGCCATCATGAGTCACAGATTAAAAGGACACAGTGAGTCGCGGAATGCACAAATCCGGGCGGTTGATGAGAGTACAGTTTGAGCGATGTGCTTCGCCGCTTTGCGCAGAGGCACAGTGCTTCGGATGGCGAGTGCTATGCTCGATCAGCGAATCAGGCGGCGCACGCATAGTGCGCTTTCATCGATTGAAAGCTATTTGTCGGGTGAAATGATGGCCGCGGGTTTGAACGCCATATTCAAACGCCCGCCACACAGGCCTTTTCTTCGGAGAATCGACATGACCGGACAGACATTGAGCGCAGCGTTCATCGAAGAACAGCGCAAGCGCTTGCTGACGATGCAGCGTGAGGTGCTGGGCGGCGAGGAAAACACCATTGGCGCGGAACGCAATCAGGAAGAGGCCACCGGCGCGGAAGCCGAGGAATACGAAGACGATGCCCAGAAGATGGAGCAGGACATCGCGAATCAGGCGCTGCGCAATGTGAATCAGCAGCGCATTGCCGATATTCAACGCGCGCTGGAAAAAATCGCCGATGGCACGTATGGCTTTTCCGATGAGAGCGGCGATCCCATTCCCATCGAGCGTCTGAAAGTGCTGCCCGAAGCGGTATTGACGGTGCAGGAACAGAGCGCGCGCGACGCCGGACAATAAGCGCGCTCTTGAGCCGCTTCGACCCGAGTGTCAGGCTACCGCGCTGACGGGCGCTTCAAACAGTTCGAGCAGTTCCTGCATGGTGGCGCGCGGCGCCGCTCGCCAAAGCGCGCCATAGACGATCTCGCTGTATAGCTCGATGCCTTCGGGGGAACTCGCATCGATCTGTCGCGACTCGACCACGAGGTCGAAAAGCTTCGTTGCGGTTCGAATGATGCTGCCAGCCTGTGCGTGGGCGATTGTTGTATTCATTCCTGCACGTATCGGCAAATAAATTAGAAACTTGAGCACGCCCGCCTTTCGGTTTATTCCAGACAGTGGCGCATCTTCCTGTCAAGTCATTCATCTCGCATCGACAACGGCAATGATTGCTGCGCTTTGCCGTAAGGTTCTCTTAAGTCACGCCCATTTAGCGTAGAGCGTTTTCATGGACGTTGCGTCCGCCCGGAGGCCGCTCTTGACCACTACCACCGAGAAACCGCTACTGGAAGCGGCCAGCAAGGTTCCGGCCCTCACGCTGGGCTTCTGGATCATCAAGATCGCAGCAACCACGCTGGGCGAGACGGGCGGCGACTGGGTCACCATGTCGTTGAACCTCGGTTATCTCGTCGGCACGCTGATCTTTCTCGCTGCGTTCGTGGTGCTCGTTTCCGCACAGGTGCGTGCGCACAAATTCAGCGCGGCGCTTTATTGGGCGACGATCGTGGCGACCACCACGCTGGGCACGACGCTCGCCGACTTCTGCGACCGTTCGCTCGGCATCGGCTATCCGGGTGGCGTGGCGATCATCGTCGCGCTGCTCGTGTTGAGTCTCGCGATCTGGTATCGCAGTGAAGGCACCGTGTCGATCGAGAGCGTGAACACGCCGCGCGTCGAATGGTTTTACTGGACCACGATTCTCTTTTCGCAAACACTCGGCACTGCGCTCGGCGACTGGGTTGCAGGCGATGATCGCGGCGGCCTCGGTCTAGGCTTCGAAGTGGGCGCGGCAATCTTCGGCGCGGCGCTGCTGGTCGTGGGGTTGCTGTGGCTGTGGCGCGGCGTGTCGCGCACCGCGCTGTTCTGGGCCGCATTCGTGCTGACGCGTCCGCTTGGCGCGACGCTCGGCGATCTGCTCGACAAACCGGTGGCGCAGGGCGGCCTGCATTTCAGCCGCCTTTACGCCTCGGCGATTCTGCTGGTCTTTATCGTGCTGTGCGTGGCCTTCATTCCGCAACGCGCTGCACGCCGTTCTCCCTCTGCGTAATTCTTTCCTCTTCGCGGTCGGTTTTTCGCGGTTCGATCCCATCGTTACCGCCATGCGCATTCACGGCGCATGGCGCGAATCTGCGCCTTGACAAAGCCCCCTGGCGCCTTCTATTTTTCCCTTGCCATCCTCATTACAAAATATTTCCTCCGGGGAAGATTTCCACGGGCAATGACGTTGCCCATGCTATGCATTGCAGATGCGTAGTATTCCTGATGATATTCAATTCGATTAATTGAATGAATAGCGTCAGGGTTGGAAAGCCGAATGTCAGCCGCCGCGCGCCGCTCACTTCCAGGTGAATACGAGGCGCCGTTCACACGCCTGCCGGGCGCAAGCGGCTTTCGCGTAGCGCATCGATATTCGAAGGGGCAATAATGAAATCAGACAGCAGCTCCGGCTTGATTCACCCCCGTATTTTTGCCATGCGCAGTGCGAGCGCGTTATGCGTCGCCGCGCTGATGCTCGCAGGTTGTGGCGGCGGCGATAGCGGTTCGGGTGCATCGGCTACCGCGTTCAAACAGGTGTCCGCGAATGCGCAGGATGAAACGCAATCGCCCGCCGCTAACCGGCCTTATTCCGATCCTGTTGCGTATTCGCTCAATGCAGGCGACGGCCTCGCGCCGACGCAGGTGGCGGAACGGTCCGCCGTCATGCATTACCAGTGGACCTCGGGAAGCACCACGATCAACTACACCACGACAACCGGTCATTTAACGGCGCGCGATGCGAAAGGCAATGCCGAAGCGAGCATGTCTTACGTGGCGTACACCGCGCCGAGCACCAACGGTTCGCCGCGCCCTGTGACCTTCGTGTATAACGGCGGCCCGGGTTCATCGTCGATCTGGCTGCGGCTCGGCTCGTTCGCGCCCACGCGCGTGGCCACGCCCGATCCGCTGATGACGAACTGGCCGAATTATCCGCTCGTCGATAATGCGGAAAGCCTGATCGACACGACGGACATGGTCTTTATCGATCCGCCTGGAACGGGCTTGTCGGAAGCGATTCTGCCGAATACGAACCAGAAGTTCTGGGGCTGCGATCCGGACGTGAACGTCATGCGCGATTTCATTCAGCGCTATCTGGCGGTGAACAATCGCAGCGCCTCGCCCATTTATCTTTACGGCGAATCGTACGGCACGCCGCGTACGGATATGCTCGCGCTTGCGCTGGAGGCGTCGGGCGTGAAATTGACGGGCATCGTGCTGCAATCGGCGATTCTCAATTATTACGCCGATGCCATCGAAGCCACGGCGATCGAGAATTCGACTGCGGGTTTAGCGCTCGATACCGATACGCTCGCGGGCTATTACCCCGGCTACGCGGAAGTGGCGGCGTATTTCAATCTCGCTTCACCACGTCTGATCGATCAGGGATTGTTCGCGCAGCAATCGGAAATCTTCGCGACCGGCCAGTACAACCATTTCAAGAAATACGCGCAAACCTGGGTGCTGAGTCAGTTGGGCATTCCCGACGCGCTGGGCACGCCGGTCTTGCCGCCCACGCGCACGATGGAGTCGTGGCAATGGCCGTCGAGTCTGACGATGCAGGCGCTGCAAGGGTATTTCAACACGAACCCTTTTAACAACGCGATGATTCCCGGCACCACGATCGGCCGTTACGACGGGCGTGTTTCGCTGCCGAATTCCGATCCGCGTTTGCAGGCCGATAGCGACCCGTCGGATATTCTGATTTCTCAGCCGTTCACCACCGCGCTCGCGACGCAGATGCCCGATTATCTCGGCTACACCGCGCCGAACGCCACCTATATGCCGCTGAACGACGCGATCATCCAGGTCTGGGACTTTTCGCACGATGGCGAGACCTTGCCGGACACCTTGCCCGATCTGGTCGGCGCGATCAAACTGAATCCGAATTTGAAGGTGCTTTCGGAGAACGGTTATCACGATCTCGCCACGCCGTTCTTCAATACGGAAAAGCAGCTCGCGCGATTGCAAACGGTGGCGGGTTTGAGCCCGAATCTCCAGGTGAATTTTTTCCCCGGCGGGCACATGATTTATCTCGACGACGTGGCGCGGCCGAAAATGAAAGCCGATCTCGTGAATTACTACGCGGGACAGCCGATTCCTTTGGCGCTCTCGCTCTGGACGCTGCCCGCGCCGTGGTCGGATGAAAGTTCAGGCAGCACGCCGACTGTGACGGCCACAACGACGGCCACAACGACCACAACAGCGCAAACCGCCACGTTGCAGTAATGCACAGCACCGGTCGTCGGCGCATGGGCGCGCGAGGACCGGTTCTTCACCTATTGAAAGCGAGTGATCATGTCTCTATTCGACAAGCTCTGCTGCATCGTGCCGCTCGTCGTGTGCGCGGCCGCCGTCAACGCCCAGGCCGCCACGCAATCCGTGGCGCCCGTGCAGCTTCCGCAAGGCGCGCATGGCGTGGACGGGCCGTTTTTCCCGTCGAACCGTCCGGCGCCCGTGACGCCCACCACGGGCACGCAATTGCAGGACGAGGCGCAGTCTCGGATCGAAGCGCGGCTCGGCGCGAATGCTTCGCTGAGTAACGGCGCGTCGATTACGAAAACGCAGGCGCAAGACAGCGGACTCGGTTATATCGCGCAGCATTTCGATCAGATCGACACGGCGCATACGGGCCGCGTCTCGATGAGCGACGTGCGGACGTATCTGCAGAAGCAGCAACGTCAATAAGCATTGCGGTTCAACGCGGGTTTAACGCAGGCTCGACGCGCGTGCGAAATTCAGGGTGATGAAGGCGTCGCGCACGCGTAATTGCTTGCGTGATTCAAATTGCCTTTGCCGAGATAACGCGGATACGCGGGATAGCGGCACAAGGGCCGCGTGCGTCCGTTCGTGTCCTGCGCGATATCGGTGGTCACGAGCGTATCCGGCGCGTTGCCTCGCGAAACCCAGTCGTCGAGCGCGCCGATCAGATCGACGGAGGGAATGAACACGCCGTTGCCGTGCTGATAACCCGGCACCATGTAAAGCCGCATGAAACTGTCCACGCGCGCCTGGCCGTAACGCGCGACGAGGCCTTCATACCAGGCGATGGTCTGATTCGGGCTGATGACTTCGTCGGCGAGTCCGTGCAGCGTGATGAGCTTGCCGCCGCGCGCGATGTAATGCGCGATGTCCGGATTCATCGCGCCGATGGTCGCCGAAAGCGTGGCAAGCCGCTGCTGATAGCGGCCCGGACGCATCACGTCGAAGTTCGACGAATCGAAGGTCGGGTCGTGCGTCACGAAGTATTTGAGGTAGGCGTCGCCTTGCGCGTAGAGATAACCGTTCGCGCGAAACGTGAGTTGCGAGCTGCGCTCGGGCGAATGCGCGAGGCCGAGCAGACTCGTGAAGCGCGTGCCCTGAAACACGTTGTAGCCGCGATAACGGTCGACGTTCCAGGCGAGCGCGTACGGCAGATGCAGACCGTCGCGCAGTTTTTGCAGCGTCGCGAGTTGCGGCGGCGTGAGGCAATCGTCGGGAGAAACAGCCGGCGTGGACGATGCCGAGGCATCGGCAGGACAGCGCAGCGAGTCGATGATTGTCGGCTCCAGCGCGCGGCAGGCTTCGACGTTGCTGATGATGCCGTCGGCGGCGCCGTCGAGCGTATCGCATGCCTGCATCGTGCGTTCGTACACGCGTTCGAGCAGGGCGGGCGGCACGAAGCCGCCCGGCACGCGATATTCGAGCCGCCCCAGTTCCACGCCGATCAATCTCACGCCCGAGAAGTTCAGCGCGGGCGAATTGGCGATCACGCCATCGTAATCGTCGGGATAGCGCTGGATGACCGTGTAGCCTTCGCGTCCGCCAGTCGATCCGCCGGCGAAATACATGTGCTCAGGCGCGCGTCCGTAGCCGCGTTCGATCAGCGCGAGCGCCACGTCGTGGGTTTTCTTCAGATGTGCGTAGCCGAAGTTGACGACGGCTTCGTCGAGCAGGCCGAAGGTCGCCACCGAGGCGTCGCCATTGTGGCCGGAGTCGTCGCCGAACGTGGCGTAGCCGCGCGCGAGCGGCGCGCGGTCCGGCGAGAACGGCATCGGTCCGGTGCCGGTGACGACCACGCCGCTATAGCCGCCGCCGCCGAATTGCAGCGCGCGGCCATTCCAGCGGCTCGGCAGATTCACTTCGAAACGGATGTCCGGCGTGCCCGCCGTCTGTGCGCGGATCACGCCGGTCAGGCGGCAGAAGTCGCCGTTGAGATTGCCGTTGGCCGTGGCGGGAATCATCGTGGCGGTTTGCACGAGCGCGCCGTTGGTCGGCAGGCCGATGGCGGCGGCCGGCAGCAACGCGCCCGCGAGATCGGTGCAATGCAGCGGCAGATCGGGCGCGCGCTGGGCGTGCGCGATGCCGCTCGCGAGGAACGTGAGCGCCGCGCAGGCGGCCGCGTGGAAAGGAACGCTACGCGCGATCGCCCGGGACGGTTTCATCGCTCCATGAGGTAGTGGGTCGTGTCGGGAAGTGCGGCGGCGCGCGGCTCGCTTGACGGCCGCCGCGCGCAAGACCGCCAATATGACATAGATCGGCGGCGCGTTTGCAGGAAGAAGCCATCTTCAGCGCGATGGCCTGCGCGAGAAAATCAGATAGCTGAGCACCGCAAGCGTGCAGACCGCGAGGCCGCCGTACAGCATCAGCGTGTTGAAACCGGCTTCGAGCGCGGCGCGGGCCGTCGTTTCAAAGTGCGGTTCAAAATGCGCGGGGTCGATCAAACCATCGCCGGGCGTGAGATTGCCCGCCGCCACGCGCGCGGCCAGCGCCTGCCACGAGACCGCTTGCGCCGCGTCGCCCAGCGCGTCCTCCAGATGGCGCGCGACGCTGGCGACGAGCAGCGATCCCATCAGCGCGATGTTGATGGCGAGCGTGACCATGCGCGCGCTCATGTCGATGCCCGAGGCCATGCCCGCACGGTCCGCCGAGACCGAACCGGTCGTCGTGTTCGTGACCGGCGTGTTGGTGATGCCGAGCCCCGCGCCCGCCACGAGGCAGCCGGGCAGCACGGCCAGCGCGTGGCCGTGGCCGAAGGCGCTGCCCGCGCGCATCACCAGGAAGCCCAGCTCGACAGTGAAGAGGCCCGCCGCACTCGCGCGCGCGAGCAGCAGGCGCATACCGACGCGTGCGTCGATGGGCGCGCACACGAGCGCCGGCAGCCTGTAAGCGAGCGGCGACCGTCCGTAAGCGACCGGGACTTCGACCAGCACGCTCTGCGAATAGACCGCCAGAGAAAGACTGACGGTCACA
>NZ_JAAGPN010000224.1:0-13647 GCF_017104805.1 Paraburkholderia sp. Ac-20347
CAAAGCCGCGCCGTGGCCGCCGAGGTGGCGCGCCACGCGAACAGCGTGACGCTGGTGTGGCCCGCGCAGGGCCGGGTGGTCGAGCCGTTTGCCGCGGGCACGACGCGCGGCATCGAGATCGCCGGCAAGGCGGGCGATCCGGTGCTCGCCGCCGCCGACGGCAAGGTCATGTATGCAGGCACCGGTCTGAACGAGTACGGCAGCCTCATCATCGTCCAGCACAACAAGGACTTTCTGACGGCGTATTCGCATAATCGCCGCCTGCTGGTGAAGACCGGCGACATGGTGCATCAGGGCCAACAGATCGCCGAAATGGGCAACGAGAACAACGATCGCGTGGCGGTGCTGTTCGAAGTGCGCCGCGACGGCAAGCCGGTCGATCCGATGCCGTATCTGCCGACGCCGCAGAGCTGAAATCGCGCGTCGCGCCGAAAAACACAAACCGCCCTGATGCGTTGCCGCGTCAGGGCGGTTTTTTATCTGCGCGAACGGTGACCGTGCGCTTCCGGGAAGCGCGGCTTAGAACGCGTCGCCCGGCACGCGAACCCAGCCTTCCATCAGCACGCGCGCGCTGCGGCTCATGATGGCCTTGGTGACGGTCCATTCGCCTTCGTGCTGGCTGGCTTCGGCGCCTACGCGCAGCGTGCCCGACGGATGGCCGAAGCGCACGGCGTTGCGCTCGCCGCCGCCCGCCGCGAGATTCACGAGCGTGCCCGGAATGGCCGCCGCCGTGCCGATGGCCACGGCGGCCGTGCCCATCATGGCGTGATGCAGCTTGCCCATCGACATCGCGCGCACCAGCAGATCGACGTCGCCGGTTTCGATGCGCTTGCCGCTCGACGCCGTGTACGCCGCCGGCTTCGCGACGAAGGCGATCTTTGGCGTGTGCTGACGCGTGGCGATCTCGTCGAGCTGCTTGATGAGGCCCATGCGCAGCGCGCCGTACGCGCGGATGGTCTCGAACTTCTTGAGCGCCTCGGCGTCGCCGTTGATTGCGTCCTGCAACTCCGTGCCCGTGTAGCCGATGGCTTCGGCGTTCACGAAGATGGTGGGAATGCCCGCGTTGATCATGGTCGCTTTGAGCGTGCCGACGCCGGGCACTTCGAGGTCGTCCACGAGATGGCCGGTGGGGAACATCGCGCCGCCCGCGCCTTCTTCCTCGGCGGCGGGGTCGAGGAATTCGAGCTGGACTTCGGCGGCGGGGAAGGTCACGCCGTCGAGTTCGAAGTCGCCGGTTTCCTGCACCTGACCGTTCGTGACGGGCACGTGCGCGACGATGGTTTTGCCGATGTTGGCTTGCCAGATGCGGACGACCGCGACGCCGTTGTCGGGCACGCGCGAGGGATCGACGAGGCCGCTGCTGATCGCGAACGGGCCGACTGCCGCCGAGAGGTTGCCGCAGTTGCCGCTCCAGTCGACGAAGGCCTTGTCGATGGCGACCTGGCCGAACAGATAGTCGACGTCATGACCGGGGCGCTCGCTTTTCGCGACGATCACGGTCTTGCTCGTGCTGGAGGTGGCGCCGCCCATGCCGTCGATCTGCTTGCCGTAGGGGTCGGGGCTGCCGATCACGCGCATCAGCAGCCGGTCGCGCGCGACGCCGGGCTGTTGTGCGGCAGCGGGCAGATCCGGCAGGCGGAAGAACACGCCCTTGCTGGTGCCGCCGCGCAGGTAGGTGGCGGGAATCTTGATCTGGGGTTGATGACTCATAAAAATCCCGTGTCGAATTGTGCCCCCTCTCCCTGGGGAGAGGGGGCAGGGGAGTGGGGCTCGTCAGGCTTGCGCTGCTTCCAGAAAGTCTTGCGCAAAGCGTTGCAGTACACCGCCCGCTTCGTAAATCGAGACCTCCTCCGCCGTATCCAGGCGGCACGTCATCTGCACCTCCACACGCTCGCCGTTCTTGCGATTGATCACCAGCGTCAGCTCGGCGCGCGGCGTGCGCTCGCCGCGCACATCGAACGTCTCCGTGCCGTCGATACCGAGCGTCGTGCGGTTCGTGCCCGCCTTGAACTCCAGCGGCAGCACGCCCATGCCGATCAGGTTGGTGCGGTGAATCCGTTCGAAGCCCTCCGCCGCGATCACCTCCACGCCCGCGAGACGCACGCCCTTGGCCGCCCAGTCGCGCGACGATCCCTGGCCGTAATCCGCGCCCGCGATGATGATGAGCGGCTGCTTGCGGTCCATGTAGGTTTCGATCGCTTCCCACATGCGCACGACCTGGCCTTCCGGCTCGATGCGCGCCAGCGAACCCTTCTTCACCGCGCCGTCGACCACGGCCATTTCGTTGACGAGCGTGGGATTCGCGAACGTTGCGCGCTGCGCCGTCAGGTGATCGCCGCGGTGCGTCGCGTACGAGTTGAAATCCTCTTCGGGCAAGCCCATTTTCGCGAGGTATTCGCCCGCCGCGCTATCCGCCAGAATCGCGTTCGACGGCGACAGGTGGTCGGTCGTGATGTTGTCGCCGAGCACCGCGAGCGGACGCAGGCCGCGCAGCGTGCGTTCGCCCGCGAGCGCGCCTTCCCAGTACGGCGGGCGGCGGATGTAGGTGCTTTGCGCGCGCCAGTCGTAGAGCGGGTCGGTGGTTTCGCCGCTCGCCGCCGTGACCGCGAACATCGGTTCGTACACCTTGCGGAACTGCTCGGGCTTCACGCTTTGCGCCACGATGGCGTCGATTTCCTCGTCGCTCGGCCAGAGGTCTTTCAGATACACCGGCTGACCCTGCGGGTCCGTGCCGAGCGCATCCTTTTCGATGTCGAAGCGGATCGTGCCTGCGATCGCATACGCGACCACGAGCGGCGGCGAAGCCAGAAACGCCTGCTTCGCGTACGGATGAATGCGGCCGTCGAAATTGCGGTTGCCCGACAGCACGGCCGTCGCGTACAGATCGCGATCGACGATTTCCTGCTGGATCTTCGGATCAAGCGCGCCCGACATGCCGTTGCACGTGGTACACGCGAACGCGACGATGCCAAAGCCCAGCTTCTCCAGATCCGGCAGCAGCTTCGCTTCTTCCAGATACAGTTCCACGGCCTTCGAGCCCGGCGCAAGCGAGCTTTTCACCCACGGCTTGCGCGTGAGGCCGCGCGCGTTCGCATTGCGCGCGAGCAGCGCGGCGGCGATCACGTTGCGCGGATTGCTGGTGTTCGTGCAGCTCGTAATGGCCGCGATGATCACCGCGCCGTCGGGCATCTGGCCCGGCGTTTCCTCCCATTTCCCAGCGACGCCGCGTGCTGCGAGGTCGGACGTGGGCAGGCGCTTGTGCGGATTCGACGGCCCCGCCATATTGCGCACCACGCTCGACAGATCGAACGTGAGCGTGCGCTCGTACTGCGCGTGCGCGAGCGAATCGGCCCACAGGCCCGCGGTCTTCGCGTAAGTCTCGACCAGCTTCACCTGTTCTTCATCGCGGCCCGTGAGGCGCAGATACGCGAGCGTCTGATCGTCGATAAAGAACATCGCGGCCGTGGCGCCGTATTCGGGCGCCATGTTCGAGATGGTCGCGCGGTCGCCGAGCGTGAGGCTCGACGCGCCCGCGCCGCGGAATTCCAGATACGCGCCCACGACCTTTTCCTTGCGCAGGAATTCGGTCAGTGCGAGCACGATGTCGGTGGCCGTGATACCGGGCTGGCGCTTGCCCGTGAGCTCCACGCCGACGATGTCGGGCAGGCGCATCCACGAGGCGCGGCCGAGCATGACGTTCTCGGCTTCGAGGCCGCCGACGCCGATGGCGATCACGCCGAGCGCGTCCACGTGCGGCGTGTGGCTGTCGGTGCCCACGCAGGTGTCCGGATAGGCCACGCCGTCGTGCACACCGATCACCGGCGACATTTTCTCCAGATTGATCTGGTGCATGATGCCGTTGCCGGGCGGAATCACGTCGACGTTCTTGAAGGCCTTCTTCGTCCAGTTGATGAAGTCGAAGCGGTCTTCGTTGCGGCGGTCCTCGATCGCGCGGTTCTTCTTGAACGCGTCCGGATCGAAGCCGCCGCACTCCACGGCCAGCGAGTGATCGACGATCAGTTGCACCGGCACGACCGGATTCACCTTGGCCGGGTCGCCGCCTTGATCGGCGATGGCGTCGCGCAGGCCGGCGAGGTCGACGAGCGCGGTCTGGCCGAGAATGTCGTGGCAGACGACGCGCGCCGGATACCACGGGAAATCGAGGTCGCGCTTGCGCTCGACGAGCTGCGCGAGCGAGGCGTTGAGAGTGGCCGGTTCGCAGCGGCGCACGAGATTTTCGGCGAGCACGCGCGAGGTGTACGGCAGCGTGTCCCAGGCGCCGGGCTGGATGGCCTCGACGGCTTCGCGCGCGTCGAAGTAATCGAGCCGGGTGCCGGGCAGGGCTTTGCGATGGGCGGTATTCACGGCTTGGGGACCAATGGTTTGAGTAGGTTTGCAGCGGGTTGCCGCGGCGCGCGGCGCAGGCGACGACTTCACGCCGTCACTCTACGCACACGCGCCGCCGTCGTGCAGTCGTCCGCATGGTCTATGCCGTCCGGACGACTGGTGAGCACGAAGCGCGGATCAGCGCTTGCCGATCGGCACGAACTTGAGGTTTTCCGGACCGGTGTAGTTGGCGCTCGGGCGGATGATCTTGTTGTCGATGCGTTGCTCGATGATGTGCGCGCTCCAGCCTGCGGTGCGCGCGATCACGAACAGCGGCGTGAACATCGCGGTCGGCACGCCCATCATGTGATACGAAACGGCGCTGAACCAGTCGAGGTTCGGGAACATTTTCTTGACGTCCCACATCGTCGATTCGAGGCGCTCGGCGATCTCGAACAGCTTGAGATTCGACTGCTCCTTCGAGAGCTTTTTCGCGACTTCCTTGATCACCTTGTTGCGCGGGTCCGAGATCGTATAGACCGGATGGCCGAAGCCGATCACGACTTCCTTCTTCTCGACGCGCGCGCGAATGTCGGCTTCCGCCTGATCGGCGTCGTCGTAGCGCGACTGGATCTCGAACGCCACTTCGTTCGCGCCGCCGTGCTTCGGACCGCGCAGCGCGCCGATCGCGCCCGTGATCGCCGAGTAGATGTCCGCGCCCGTGCCCGCGATCACGCGGCCCGTGAAGGTCGAGGCGTTGAACTCGTGCTCGGCGTAGAGGTTGAGCGAGACGTGCATCGCATCGACCCACGACTTCGACGGCTCCACGCCGTGCAGCAGGTGCAGGAAATGGCCGCCGATCGAGTCGTCGTCGGTTTCCACTTCGATGCGCTTGCCGTTGTGCGAATAGTGATACCAGTACAGCAGCATCGAGCCGAGCGAGGCCATCAGGCGGTCGGCGATATCGCGCGCGCCCGGCAGGTTGTGATCGTCCTTCTCGGGCAGCACCGTGCCGAGCACGGAGACGCCCGTGCGCATCACGTCCATCGGATGCGCGGAGGCGGGCACCCATTCGAGCGCCGCCTTCACGTTCGCGGGCAGGCCGCGCAGCGCCTTGAGCCTGGTCTTGTACGCGGCGAGTTCGGCCGTGTTCGGCAGCTTGCCGTGCACCAGCAGATAGGCGACTTCCTCGAATTCGCACGCGGTGGCGAGATCGAGAATGTCGTAGCCGCGATAGTGCAGGTCATTGCCGGTGCGACCGACCGTGCACAGCGCGGTGTTGCCCGCCGCCACGCCCGAGAGCGCGACCGACTTCTTGGGCTTGAAACCGCCTGCGGCCTGCGTGCTGTTATCCGTTTCGCTCATGATGTCTTCCTCTCTTCTGGATGTCTCGAATGATTGGGGGGCGGCGCGGGCCGCTTACTTCTTCGCCGCGAACAGCGCGTCGAGCTTGTCTTCGTAAGCGTGATAGCCGAGGTACTTGTAGAGATCCTCGCGCGTCTGCATGGTCGACACGGCGGCTTTCTGCGTGCCGTCGCGCTTGACCGTCTCGTAGAAGTTCAGCGCCGCCGCGTTCATCGCACGATACGCGCCGCAGCAGTAGAGCGCGATGTCCACGTTCGCACTGTTGAGCTCGTCGGTCGTGAAAAACGGCGTCGAGCCGAACTCGGTCAAGTTCGCGAGGATCGGCACCTTCACGGCCGCGCGGAAACGGCGGTAGTCGTCGAGCGTCTTCATCGCTTCGGGGAAGATCATGTCCGCGCCCGCTTCCACGTAGGCGATGGCGCGCTCGATCGCGGCGTCGATGCCTTCCACGGCGGCCGCGTCGGTGCGCGCCATGATCACGAACTGGTCGTCGGTGCGCGCGTCCACGGCGGCCTTCACGCGGTCGACCATTTCGTCGGTCGGCACGACTTCCTTGCCCGGACGATGACCGCAGCGCTTCTGGCCCACCTGGTCTTCGAGGTGCACGGCCGCCACGCCCGCCTTGATGAACGACTTGATCGTGCGCGCGATGTTGAAGGCGCCGCCCCAGCCCGTGTCGATGTCCACCATCAGCGGAATGTCGACCGCGTCGGTGATGCGGCGCGCGTCGATCAGCACGTCGTCCATCGTGCTGATGCCGAGGTCCGGCACGCCCAGCGAGTTCGCGGCCACGCCGCCGCCGGAGAGATAGACGGCCTTGAAGCCGGTCTGCTCGGCGAGCTTCGCGGCGTAGGCGGTGATCGCGCCGACGACTTGCAGCGGGTGTTCGGTGGCCACGGCGGCGCGGAATTTCGCGCCGGCGCTCGAGGGGGATTTGCTGTTCATGTGTTGAGTCTCCGAAGGAACGGGCGCAGATACTGCAGATACCGTGCCAGCGCGAAGGCCTGCCGCTAACGCGTTGATTTTGCGCCGGATCGCGGCGCGTGTCGCTCACGCCCCGATTTCGAGAATGAAATGTTGATTTCAAATTTGAAATCGAGGCGCAATAATGAACGGAATCCCGTGAAATCCGCCGCAGTCAACTCATGAACCGCTTTCCCGCACCTTCGGAATTTCGCCCGCGCGTCTGGGCGATGGGCATCAGCCGCCTGCGCGATCTGTTCCGCGACATCGCGCGCGAATACGACGACCGCGCCGACCTGCGCGTGGTGCCGCGCGGCTTCGAGGAAGCCGCCGCCGAGATCGCCGCCGCCGGTCCGGGCCAACGCCCCGACGTGGTGGTGGCGGCCGGCTCGAACGGCACGTATCTGAAGTCGCGCGTCGATCTGCCCGTCGTGCTCGTGCAACCCACCGGCTTCGACGTGATGCAGGCGCTCGCCCGCGCACGCCGCGAGGCCGATCTGGTCGCGCTCGTCACCTACGGCGAGACGCCCAGCGAGGTGCGGCGCTTCGCGAGCGCCTATGGCATCGACGTGGTGTTCGCGTCGTATCGCACCGTGCAGGACGCCGAGGCCTGCGTGCTCGATCTGCGCGACCGCGGCGTGGGCGCGGTGGTCGGGCCGGGTCTCGTCAACGATCTCGCGGCGCGGCTCGGGCTGGTGCCGTTTTTCGTCTATTCGCGCTCGTCGGTGCATGCGGCGTTCGATAACGCGCTCGAAGTCGTGCAGGCCACGTGGCGCGAGACGCAGCGGCGTCAGCGGCTCGACAGCGTGTTGCAGCATCTGCGTGACGGCGTGGTCGCGCTCGATGCGCGCGGCCGCGTGGAGGCGATCAATCAGCGTCTCGCGGGCGTGCTGGGCATCGATCCGTCGACGGCGGCAGGGCAGCCGCTCGCCGCGCTCGCGCCCGACATCGCCTTCACGCTACCCGACGCCGACGGCGAATCGCTCGAAACCGTGCGCGGCGTGAGCTATGTCGTGCATCGCGGGCCGCTCGTCGACAACGGCGTGACCACAGGCGCGGTGCTGACGTTTCAGGAGTCGCGCGCGGTGGAGCGGCTCGACCGCACGCTGCGCTCGCGGCAGCGCACGCAGCAGTTCGTGGCGCGCTGGCGCATCGCCGATCTGAGCGGCGCGACGCCCGGCATCGCGCGCGTGCGGCAACTGGCGCAGCGTTACGCGAAATCGGATGCGACCGTGCTGATTCGCGGCGAAAGCGGCACCGGCAAGGAGATGGTCGCGCAGGGGCTGCATCGCGAAAGCGCGCGGCGCGATTTTCCGTTCGTCGCGATCAATTGCGGCGCGTTTCCGGAGGCGCTGCTGGAAAGCGAGCTGTTCGGCTACGAGGAAGGCGCGTTTACGGGCGCGCGGCGCGGCGGCAAGGTCGGGCTGATCGAGGCGGCGCATCGCGGCACGCTGTTTCTCGACGAGATCGGCGAAATGCCTTTGCCGCTGCAGAGCCGCTTGCTGCGCGTGCTGCAGGAGCGCGAAGTGGTGCGGCTGGGCGCGACGGAACCGACGCGCGTCGACGTGCGCGTTGTCGCCGCGACGCATCGCGCGCTGACCGAGCAGATCGAGACCGGCGCGTTTCGCGCGGACCTGTTTTATCGGCTGAATATTCTGAATCTGGCGATTCCGCCGCTGCGCGAACGGCGCGCCGATATCGAGCCGCTCGCCGCCGAACTGCTGCTGCAATCGGCGCGACGCGAGCCGCGCGTGGCGCTGAGAATCCGCACGCAGGACGATGCGACGCGCGCGCTCGCGCCGATCGGCGGCGCGCTCGAACGCCATGCGTGGCCCGGCAATGTGCGCGAGTTGCAGAACGTGGTCGAGCGGATCGTGGTGGAACTCGCGGATTCCGATGTGGACGTGATCACGCCCGAGGTGTTGCGCGCGATCGCGCCGGAAGTGTTCGCGGCGGCGCGCGAGGCGTCGTTGGGCGCAGCGTCGCGCGATATCGACAACGATACGCCGCCAGAACCCGGCGACGCCCCGCCGACGCTGCGCGAGCGCACCCTGAGCGCGCAGGCCGACGAAATCCGCGCGGCGCTCGACGCCTGCGGCGGCGACCGCGAGCGCGTGTGCGAACAGCTCGGCATCAGCAAGACCACGCTGTGGCGGCGCTTGCGGGCCGCGAAGCGCTGATCCTATGCGTTAACTGACGCGTGCAACCCAGGCGCGCCGCGCGGCCTCAGTTCTTGATGCCGTTGAGCAGTTGCGCGACCGCGCCGTGCAGATGCAGCACCTCGGGACTCTTTTGCAGAAGCGCCTGATAGCGCTCGTAGAACTCCTTCGATTCCTCGCCCGAGAACAGCCCCGACACGCCTTCCACCGCGCCCACGCGGTCTTCGGGTTTGGCGTCCTTGGCGTCGAGCGTTTCGTCCACGTTGGCGATCACCGTCGAGAGCGGCATCAGCCAGCGATAACCCGTCCCGTTGATCAGCGCCTGCAAAAAGGCGGCGGGCGTGGTCGCGCCGAACTCGCGTTCGTACTCGGCGCGCTCGTGGTCGAGGATCGCCTTGTGCAGCGTGAGCAGGGGCTTGCGGATCTCGTTGAGAAATTGAATCGCGCGGGCTTCGTCCATCGTGGCGGCTCCTTCGAAAGTGGGCGACGCGGCGCGCAGGCGCCGTCGCAATCTTGAATTTATCGATGGTAGCGCAAGGGCCGCCTGCGCGTCGTTATCATGCGGCGCGCATGCGCCGGCGCTTGCATGACGCTCGCGCTTCAACGCCTCGGCGGCACGCTTGTCGGCAGGTCTTTAATGTCGGCGCTACACTCCGCGAATCCTCGCAAGGCCGCATGGCGTGGGATCCGCGCCCCGTCCGCGTGATTTGCGCGGCGCGCCGGAACAACGCGCACGCCAGGCCTTCGATTGATCGACGATAACCGACAAATCCCCACACCGGAGAGCCGCCCCATGACGACGTTAACCATTAACGGCGAGACCCACACGATCGACGCGCCACCCGACATGCCGCTGCTCTGGGTGCTGCGCGACATCGTCGGCCTGACCGGCACGAAGTTCGGTTGCGGCATTGCGCAATGCGGCGCGTGCACCGTGCATCTCGACGGCGTCGCGGTGCGCTCGTGCGTGCTGCCCGTCGCGGCGCTCGAAGGCCGCAAGATCACGACGATCGAAGCCGTGGGCGCGACGCCCGCGGGCCAGAAAGTGCAGAAGGCCTGGCGCGTGATCGACGTGGTGCAGTGCGGCTACTGTCAGTCCGGGCAGGTGATGTCGGCGGCGGCGCTGCTGGCGGCGAATCCCAACCCGAGCGATGCCGACATCGACGCCGCCATGACCGGCAACATCTGCCGCTGCGGCACCTATAGCCGCATCCGCGCGGCGATCAAGCAAGCCGCGAAGGAGGCCTGAGATGTCACAAGGTCTTCTCGACGCGCAAAACGGCGCGGCGCACGCGCGCGCCGCTCAATCGCAGGTTTCGCGCCGCGCGTTTCTCAAGCTCGGCGCGGCGGCGGGTGGCGGTCTGCTGCTCGGTTTCAGCTTCTCGGCGGGCGCGCAGGGCGATAGCGCCGCGCGCCGCTCGGTGGTCGGCGGCGACGGCAACGAGACGCCGCAATCGGGCGTGTTCGAGCCGAACGCGTTCATCCAGATCGACCGCGCGGGCAAGGTCACGCTGATCATCCCGAAGGTGGAGATGGGGCAGGGCGTGTACACGTCGATTCCGATGCTGATCGCCGAAGAACTCGAAGTGCCGCTCGACAGCGTGACGCTCGATCACGCGCCGCCCGACGCGAAACTGTTCACCGATCCGCTGCTCGGCGGCCAGCTGACCGGCGGCTCGACCTCGATCCGCTATGCGTGGGAGCCGATGCGCCAGGCGGGCGCGACCGCGCGCGCCGCGCTGATCGCGGCGGCGGCGCAGCAATGGCAGGTCGATCCGGCCAGTTGCCACGCGAAGAGCGGCCAGGTGCTGCACGACGCGAGCGGGCGCCGCGCCGCCTACGGCGAACTCGTCGACGCCGCCGCGAAGCTGCCCGCGCCGCAGAACGTGGCGCTCAAGAGCCCGAAGGATTTCACGCTGATCGGCAAGCCGACCCGACGCCTCGACTCGCCCGAGAAGGTGGACGGCTCGGCGCTGTTCGGCCTCGACGTGCGGCTGCCCGGCATGGTCTACGCGGCCATCGTCAATTGTCCGGTGTTCGGCGGCACGCTCGTGCGCGTGGACGACACGCACGCGCGCAAGATTCCGGGCGTCACGCAGATCGTCAAGATCGACAACGGCGTGGCCGTGATCGGCGCGCACACGTGGGCCGCGAAGCGCGGCGCGGCGGCGCTCGTGATCGAGTGGAACGAAGGCGCGGCGGCGAATCTGTCGATGCAGCAGATCGTCGGCGATCTGGCGAATGCGGCACAGCAGCAGCCGGGCGCGGTCGCGCGCAAGGACGGCGACGTGCAGCAGGCGTTCAACGGCGCGAAAACGCGCGTCGAGGCCGTGTACGAGCAGCCGTTTCTCGCGCACGCCACGATGGAGCCAATCAACTGCACCGTGCACGTGCGCGCCGATGCCTGCGAGATCTGGGTCGGCACCCAGGTGCCCACGCGCGCGGTCGATGCGGGCGTGGCCGTCACCGGTCTCAAGCCCGAGCAGATCGTGCTGCACAACCATCTGCTCGGCGGCGGTTTCGGGCGGCGTCTGGAAGTCGATGCGATCATCCAGGCGCTCAAGGTCGGCAAGCAGGTGAGCACGCCGGTCAAGGTGTTCTGGACGCGCGAGGAGGACATCCAGCACGACATGTACCGGCCGTATTACTACGACCGCATCTCGGCGGGGCTCGACGCGAACGGCAAGCCGGCGGCGTGGCAGCACCGCATCGTCGGCTCGTCGATCATGGCGCGTTTCGCGCCGCCCGCGTTCAAGAACGGCGTCGATCCCGACGCGGTGGAAGTGGCCGTCGATCTGCCGTACGACCTGCCGAATCAGCTGATCGAATACGTGCGCCAGGAGCCGCATACGGTGCCGACCGCGTTCTGGCGCGGCGTCGGCCCGACGCGCGGCACCTTCGTGGTCGAGAGCTTCGTCGACGAATGCGCGGCGGCCGCGAAAACCGATCCCGTGACTTATCGGCGCAATCTGCTCGGCAAGTCGCCGCGCGCGCTGGGCGTGCTCGACGTCGCCACGCGTGCGGCCAACTGGGGGCCGCCGATGCCGAAGGGACAAGGGCGCGGCGTCTCGGTGATGCACGCGTTCGGCAGCTTCTTCGCGATGGTCGCCGACGTGACCGTGACCGACGGCGAGGTGCGCGTGAATCGCGTGGTGGCGGCCGTCGATTGCGGCATGGTCGTGAACCCGACCACGATCGAGGCGCAGGTGCAGGGCGGCATCGTGTTCGGCATCACGGCCGCGCTGTATGGCGAGATCACGATCGAGCGCGGCCGCGTCACGCAGACCAATTTCACCGACTACCGGATTCTGCGCATCGACGAATCGCCCGTGATCGAGGTGCATATCGTGCCCAGCACGGAAGCGCCGGGCGGGATCGGCGAACCGGGCACGGCGGCGCTCGCGCCCGCGGTCACGAACGCGATCTATGCGGCGACCGGCACGCGGCTGCGCAAGCTGCCGGTGGGCCGTCAGCTCATGAACACGAAAACGGCTTGAGGAGGCGACGACGATGAAAACGATCCACAGCGCCGCCATGCTTGCCGTCACGCGCATGGCCTTCGCCGCGCTCGCCTGCACGCTCGCGCCGCAGTTCGCGTATGCACAGGACAACGCCACGCCCGCGACATCCGCTAACTCTGCCGATAACGCGCTGATCCAGCGCGGCGCTTACCTCGCCGCCGCCGGAGACTGCGCGGCCTGCCACACCGCGCCGCACGGCAAGCCGTTCGCGGGCGGCCTGCCGATGAGCACGCCGCTCGGCCACATCTACACGACCAACATCACGCCCGATCCGGACACGGGCATCGGCGGCTACGCCCAGGCCGATTTCGCGCGCGCGCTGCGCGAGGGCGTGGCGAAGGACGGCCACAATCTCTACCCGGCGATGCCGTATCCGTCCTATGCGAAGGTGCGCGACGACGACGTGGCCGCGCTCTACGCGTACTTCATGCACGGCGTGCAGCCCGTGAAACAGGCCAATCGCGACAGCGACATCAAGTGGCCGATGAACATGCGCTGGCCGCTCAAGATCTGGAACGTGTTCTTCCTCAAGAAGGGCCCGTACCAGGACAAGCCGGACAAGGACGCCGCATGGAATCGCGGCGCGTATCTCGTGCAAGGGCTCGGCCATTGCGGTTCGTGCCACACGCCGCGCGGCATCGGCTTCAACGAGCAGGCGCTCGACGAGAGCGGCAACGCGTTCCTCACGGGCGCGCTGCTCGACAACTGGTACGCATCGAATCTGACGGGCGAGCACAACACGGGGCTCGGACGCTGGAGCGAGGCCGACCTCGCGCAGTTCCTCAAGACGGGCGCGAACCAGCACGCGTCGGCGTTCGGTGCGATGACGAGCGTCATCAACAACAGCACGCAGGCGATGAACGACGCGGACGTGCAGGCGATGTCCGCGTATCTGAAATCGCTGCCGCCGGCGGGCGGCGATGGCGCGCCCGCCTATGCGTACGATCCGCAGGCGACGAAGGTGTCGCTCGGACGCCCCGCGAACGACGCGGGCGCGCGCGTCTACACGGCGTTCTGCATGCACTGTCACGGCGCCGACGGACGCGGTTTCGCGCCGATGTTCGCGCCGCTGGCGGGCAATCCGAACGTGCTCGAAAAGGACGCGTCGTCGCTCATCAACGTCACGCTCAACGGCACCGGCGACCTGGTGATCCAGGGCATCCCGGCGCCGTATCCGATGCCCGCGTATCGCGACCAGCTCAACGACCAGCAGATCGCCGAGGTGCTGAGCTTTATCCGCGCGGGCTGGAACAACAAGAGCGGCGCGGTGGGCGCGGCGGACGTCGCGAAATTGCGCGGCGCGACGCAGTCGA
>NZ_JAAGPN010000225.1:0-13366 GCF_017104805.1 Paraburkholderia sp. Ac-20347
CGGCTCGGCGATCGCGGTCGCCACGGGCGTCGTGCCGCTCGCGATGGGCACCGACACGGCGGGCTCGATCCGCGTGCCCGCCGCCTTCAACGGCCTAGCCGGCTATCGCGCCAGCACCGCGCGCTATTCGGGCGAGGGCGTGACCGGGCTGTCGCAGACCTGCGATACGTCCGGCCCGCTCGCGCACGACGTGACCGACTGCATCGACTTCGACGCGCTGTTGCGCGACGCCGCGCGCGTCGCGCCGCTGCCGGACCTGCGCGGCCAGCGCTTCATTTACGACGAACGCAGCCTCGCGCGCTTCGGCGTGAGCGACGCCGTCGCGCGCAATCTCGACACCTTCGTGGCCCGCCTCGCGCGCGCCGGCGCGACGATCGACACGCACACGCCCGCGAGTTTTCTCGCGGCCTGCGACGTGATTCGCGAGCTGGGCTGGATCGGATCGCTCGAAGCGTTCGCGCGTTACCGCTCGCTGCTCGATTCGCCCGACGCGGCGCGCCTCGACGCGCGCGTGCGCACGCGGCTCGAAGCGAGCCGCAACGTGAGCGCCACGCGTCTGGCCGAACTGCACGCGCGCCGCGCGGACCTGCTCACCGCATTCGCGCAGGAACTCGGCAACGCCACGCTCGTGCTGCCGACCGTGCCGCACGTCGCGCCCGCGCTTGCGCCGCTCGAACGCGACGCCGATCTGTTCGCGCGCGTGAATCTCGCGACGCTCGCGCTCACCATGCCCGGCAGTTTTCTCGATACGCCCGCCGTCGCGCTGCCCAGCGGCCGCGACGACGCGGGGCTGCCCACCGGCGCGCAACTGTTGCGCGCGCAAAACGACGACGACCGTCTGCTTGCCGTGGCCGAAGCCGCGCAGGCGGTCTTTTCCTCGCAGCACTGAAAACAAGGAGCATTCGATATGGCAAAGGAAATCCTGATCGCATTCGGCATCGACGTGGACGCGGTCGCGGGCTGGCTCGGCTCGTACGGCGGCGAGGACTCGCCCGACGACATCTCGCGCGGCCTGTTCGCGGGCGAAGTCGGCTCGATGCGCCTGCTCAAGCTGTTCGAGCGCGAAGGCATCAAGACGACGTGGTTCATCCCCGGCCACTCGATCGAAACGTTTCCCGAGCAGATGAAAGCAGTCGCGGACGCGGGCCACGAAATCGGCATTCACGGCTACAGCCACGAAAACCCGATCGCGATGACGCCCGAACAGGAAGAGGCCGTGCTCGACCGCAGCATCGAACTCGTCACGCAACTCTCGGGCCGCCGTCCGACCGGCTATGTCGCGCCGTGGTGGGAATTCAGCCCGGTGTCGAACGCGCTGCTCGTGAAAAAAGGCATCAAGTACGACCACAGCCTGATGCACAACGACTTCCATCCGTATTACGTGCGCGTGGGCGATACGTGGACGAAGATCGACTACAGCAAGCATCCCGATACGTGGATGAAACCGCTCGTGCGCGGCGAGGAAACCGATCTCGTCGAAGTGCCCGCGAACTGGTATCTCGACGACCTGCCGCCGATGATGTTCATCAAGAAGTCGCCGAACAGCCACGGCTTCGTGAATCCGCGCGACATCGAGCAGATGTGGCGCGACCAGTTCGACTGGGTGTATCGCGAGCACGACTACGCGGTGTTTCCGATCACGATCCATCCGGACGTGTCGGGGCGCCCGCAGGTGCTGCTGATGCTCGAACGCCTGATCGCGCACTTCAAGTCGCATGAAGGCGTGCGTTTTTGCACCTGCGATGAAATCGCCGATGACTTCCTGAAGCGCAACCCGCGCCAGAAGGGCTGATTGTTCCGACCCGCGCGCGGCATGCGCCGCGCGCTCATACAACCATAACCTCAATGCCACACCTATCTGAAGGAGTGCGAACGATGCAAGAGAATCCGCTATCCGCCTCGGGCTTCAAACTCGAGAAGATCCTGCCGGGCGACGTGAAGCGGGCAACCGTCGTCGCGTTCTTCGCGTGGGTTTTTGCCGTCTACGATTTCATTCTGTTCGGCACGCTGTTGCCCGAGATCGGCCGTCATTACAACTGGGATGCCGCCGCGCAGGCCGAAATCGCGACGCTCGTAGCCGTTGGCACCGCTGTGATCGCGTTCGCGATCGGTCCGGTGCTCGACCGTCTCGGCCGTCGCGCGGGTCTGCTGTGGACCGTCGCGGGCGCGGCCGTGTGCTCGGGCCTGACCGTCGTGGGCGGCGCGATGGGGCAAGTGCCGCTGGTGCTGATCCGCTCGCTTTCGGGCCTCGGTTACGCCGAGGAAACCGTCAACGCGACCTATCTGAACGAACTCTACGCGGCGGCCAACGACCCGAAGCTCAACAAGCGCAAGGGCTTCATTTACAGCCTCGTGCAGGGCGGCTGGCCGATCGGCGCGCTGCTCGCTTCGGCGCTCACGGCGCTGCTGCTGCCGCGCATCGGCTGGCAAGGCTGCTTTATTTTCGCGACGTTTCCCGCCATCGTCATTTTCTTCATGACGCGCCGCCTCAAGGAAAGCCCGCAATTCCTGCTGCACAAGCAGATTCGCGTGCTGCGCGAAAGCGGCCAGGACGGCGAGGCGCGCACGCTCGCGGGCGAACATCGCGTCGACTATGAGGAGCACAGCCGCGCGGGCATCGCGCAGGCGTTTCGCGGCAGCGCGCTGCGCGCCACGCTGGTGCTGGGCGGCGGCATTCTGCTGAACTGGTCGGCGATTCAGGTGTTCAGCGTGCTCGGCACCACGGTGCTCACGCGCGTGCACAACGTCTCGTTCGAAAGCTCGCTGCTGATTCTCGTGCTCTCGAATGTGATCGGTTATTGCGGTTATCTCACGCACGGCTGGATCGGCGATCGCATCGGCCGTCGCAATACGCTCGCGATCGGATGGATGCTCGGCGGTCTCGCTTTCGCGGCGATGCTGCTGGGACCGAGCAGCACGGGCATGGTCGTCGCGCTCTACAGCCTCGGCTTGTTCTTCCTGATCGGACCGTATTCGGCGGCGCTGTTTTTCATCGGCGAAAGCTATCCCACGGCGATTCGCGGCACCGGCAGCTCGATCGTGCACGCGATGGGTCCGATCGGCGCGATTCTCGCGGGCATCGGCGTGACCACGCTGCTCAATCAAGGTAGCGACTGGCTGCATGCCGCGCTCTGGTTCGGCGCGCTGCCGTGCTTTCTTTCCGGCCTGCTCGTGCTGTTCGCGAAGCATGTGACGCCGGACGGCGTGCAGTGACGCCCACCCTCATTCAAGGAGATTCAAACGTGAAAGTCGCACTCGTTACCGGCGCCGCGAGCGGCATTGGCCAGGCGCTCGCCGTCGCTTACGCACAGGCCGGCGTGGCCGTCGTCGGCGGCTATTTTCCGGGCGATCCGCACGACCCGCAGGCCACGGCGCGCGCGGTCGAAGCCGTGGGCGGACAGTGCCTGATGCAGCCGGTGAACGTGACCTCGGCGGAAGAGGTCGAGGCGTTCGCGCAAGTCGCGCTCGGGCGCTTCGGCCGCCTCGATTACGCGGTCGCCAACGCGGGCCTGCTGCGCGCCGCGCCGCTCACCGAGATGCGCGACGAGCAATGGCACGAGATGCTCGACGTCGATCTCACGGGCGTGATGCGCACCTTCCGCGCGGCCGCGCGTCATATGGCCGACGGCGGCGCGATGGTCGCGGTGTCGTCGATTGCGGGCGGCGTGTACGGCTGGGAAAACCACGTGCACTACTCGGCGGCGAAGGCGGGCGTGCCCGGTTTGTGCCGCGCCGTCGCGATGGAACTCGCGCCGCGCAACATCCGCTGCAACGCCGTGATTCCGGGGCTGATCGAGACGCCGCAATCGCTCGACGCGGTCAATTCGCTCGGACCGCAAGGTCTGCGCGAAGCCGCCGCCGGCATTCCGCTCAAGCGCGTGGGACGGCCCGACGAGATCGCGCGCCTCATCCGCTTCCTGACCAGCGACGACGCCTCGTACATCACGGGCCAGGCGATCGTCGCGGACGGCGGCCTCACGGTGCGCTGGCCGGGCTGACGCGCGTCGCGTCATTCGCGATACACGTGTAAACACGTGCAAACACGCACACGCATGTAGAAGGACATCGACACCATGACTCAAGCGTTTTCACTCGACGGCCGCCGCGCGGTCGTCACCGGCGCGGCGAGCGGCATCGGCGCCGCGATCGCGCGTGCCTATGCGCAGGCCGGCGCGCGCCTCGTGCTCGCCGACCTCGACACGATGCGTCTCGAAGCGCAGGCCGACGCGTGCCGCGCACTCGGCGCGCAGGTCGAAACCGTCACCGCCGACGTGGGGCAGGAGGCGTCCGCGAACGCGATCGTCGATCGCTGTATCGGCGCGTTCGGCGGCATCGACATTCTCGTCAACAACGCGGGCATGCTCACGCAGGCGCGCTGCGTGGATCTCACCACGCAGATGTGGGACGATATGATGCGCGTCGATCTGCGCAGCGTGTTTCTCTGCACGCGCCGCGCGCTGCCTGCGATGCTCGCGCAGAAGTGGGGCCGCGTGATCAACGTGGCCTCGCAACTGGGCATCAAGGGCGGCGCGGAGCTGTGCCATTACTCGGCGGCGAAGGCGGGCGTGATCGGCTTTACGAAGTCGCTCGCCATCGAGGTCGCGCCGCAGAACGTGCTGGTGAACGCCATCGCGCCGGGGCCGATCGAGACGCCGCTCGTCGACGGCATCAGCGCCGCGTGGAAGGAGGCGAAGTCGGCGGAATTGCCGTTGCGCCGCTTCGGCCGCGCGGAGGAAGTTGCGCCCGCCGCCGTGCTGCTCGCGTCCGATCCGGGCGGCAATCTGTTCGTGGGCCAGACGCTCGGCCCGAATTCCGGCGACGTGATGCCCTGATGGGCGAGGCGGCGATAGAGGTCGCGAAAGCAGTTCAAGCAAGGCACTTCAAGCAAGGCAAGCGAGGTCAGGCAATGTGTGGAATGTGCGGCGTGCTCGGCGGCGGGCGTCATTGGTCGAATGCGACGGCGGGTGCGGAGGCGGGCGCGCGGCGGCATCGTTACGCGCAGGTTGCGCTGGCCAATCGCGTGCTGCGGCCGTTCCGGCTCACGCTCGCCGATTTTCATGGTCAGTCGTTCGTGCTCGCGTCGCCCACGGGCGCGCAGGAAATCGTCAGCGACTTCATGCAGGTCTGGCGCGCGGCCGAAAAAATGCTCGGGCGTCCGCTCGATCCGCTCGCGTTGTTCGACGACGCTGACGAGCGTGCCGCATGAGCCTCGCCTACGATGTGTTGCCCGTCACGCTCGTCACGGGTTTTCTCGGCAGCGGCAAATCCACCTTGATCGCCGACGCGCTCACGGGCGAACGCGCGCGCGACACGGCCGTGCTCGTCAACGAGTTCGGCGCGGTCGGGCTCGATCATCTGCTGATGGGCGAGGTCGGGCCGCAAACCGTGCTGCTCGACAACGGCTGTCTGTGCTGCGCGATGCGCGGCGAAATGAAAGAAGCGCTTGCGATGCTGTTCTCGCGGCGCGCGCGGGGCGAGACGCCGCCGTTTTCGCGCGTGATCGTCGAGACGACGGGGCTGGCCACGCCCGCGCCGATCATCGCGACGCTGCTCGGCGACGCCGTGCTCGCGAGCCACTACACGCTGGCGGCCACGCTCACCGTGGTCGACGCCGTGAACGCGCGCACGCAGCGCGCCGCGCATCCCGAATGGCTCGCGCAGGTGAGCGCCGCCGACCGTTTTCTGGTGACGAAAACCGATCTCGCCGAGGCCGCCGATATCGAGGCGCTGGTCGGTGAATTGCAGGCGCTCAATCCCGCCGCGCAGGTGCATCTGCGCGATGTGCAGGCGCCGCATGCGCAACTGGAGGACGTGCTGGCCGCGCCCGTTGTGGACCCGCTGCAGGCGGCCATGCAGGCCGCGTCGCGCGTGGGCGGCGCGACCAGAACGCTGCGTCTCGCGGGCGTCGAGCGCGAAGAGTCGGAAGCAAGCCCGGAAGCGACCCCCACCGCGCACGAAGCCGAACTCGCGCGCATCGAAGCGTTCTGCGCGCGTTTCGACGAACCGCTCGACTGGGCCGTGTTCACGCTCTGGCTCACGATGCTGCTCAACCGTCATGGCGAACGCATCCTGCGCGTGAAGGGCGTGCTCGCGCTCGAAGGCAGCGATCTGCCCGTCGTGCTGCATGCCGTGCATCACCTCGTGCATCCGGTCCTGCATCTCGACGCGTGGCCCGACGCCGAGCGCTCGACGCGCCTCGTCTTCATCACCGACGGTCTCTCGCAAGACGCTATCATGGCGTCTTACCGGCGCTTTCATGCGCATCTTCATCACGCCGACGTCCCGACTTGAATCCCGTCTCTTCCCGCACCGCCAGATCGGGCGCCCATCCGGCCGCCAACGAGCCCGCCGCCGCGCCGCGTGCGCCCGCCGTGCATCCCTCGAAGGTCGAATTGCGCGTGCTCGGCACGTCTGTGACGCTGCGCGAGCATATCCGCAAGCGCGCCGAACAGGACCTCGGCATCAAGCTGCGCTTCATCGTCGAAGATGGACTCGACGTGCAGCGTCACGGCGTCATGCATCCCGAGCGCTACGAAATCTACGACCAGTGGATTCACAGCATCGATTGCCTGTGGCCCGCGCATGCGCTGCAACCGATCGACACGACACGCATCGCGCGCTGGAACGAAGTGAACGGGCTGGCGCGCACGGGACGTATCGACGTGCCGTCGGGTTCGAGCGCTGCCGCTGCGGGCGCGACCAACGCGATACGCAACGCGGGCAGCGTGCCCGCCGACCGCCTCTTCGTGCAGCCCGACAACTCGCTCTCGCGCGAGCCGAGCGAGCGCATCAGCATGCTGCCGCTCACGCACAACGCCGACAGCTTCGTCTATCTCGAAGACGCACTGCCGCCTTCGCTGCGCAACGGCGAGGAAAGCTGGGCATGGCTGCTCGCGCCCGAACTGGCGGGCCGCGTCGCTTTGCAGGCCGATGCGGCGATCGGCGCGATCGACGCCGCGCTCGCCGTGGAGGCCAGCGGGCTCATGCGTTTCGAGAACATCGGCAATCTGAGCATCGAGGAAATCGACGCGCTGATCGGCGTGCTCGTCGACTACAAGCGGCGCGGCCATTTCGCCGGTTTCTGGTCGACCTTTGCCGAGGCCGCGGATCTGATGATCGCCAACAAGGTCGCGATCCAGAGCATCTGGTCGCCGGCCACGATCGAACTCGAACGCGCCGGATTGCACTTTCGCCTCGCGTGCCCGAAGGAGGGCTATCGCGCGTGGTTCGGCGGCATGTCGATCTCGCGCACCGCGCATGGCCGCGTGCTCGACGCCGCCTACGACTACCTGAACTGGTGGCTCGACGGCTGGGCCGGCGCGACGATGGCGCGGCAGGGCTATTACATGTCGAATCCGGCGCGCGCGCGTGCGCAGCTCGACGACGCCGAGTGGGCATACTGGTACGATGGTGCCCCCGCGGCGGCGGAGCTGCCGGGGCCGACCACGCGTCATCTCGTGCGCATGGGGCAGCGCCGCGATGGCGGCGATTATCTGTCGCGCATGGGCCGCATTGCCGTGTGGAACTCGGTGATGGACGAGCACAATTATCTGGTGCGCCGGTGGACCGAATTCATGCGGTCGTGACGGCGCCAGCAAAGCAACGATGACGAAACGCTCACGCGCCACCCAGCCAGAGCACGCCCCCACACCAGCGGCGGACCTACCCGAA
Organism: Paraburkholderia sp. Ac-20347; assembly: GCF_017104805.1. Lineage (NCBI taxonomy): Bacteria > Pseudomonadati > Pseudomonadota > Betaproteobacteria > Burkholderiales > Burkholderiaceae > Paraburkholderia > Paraburkholderia sp. Ac-20347. The sequence goes on from NZ_JAAGPN010000225.1 coordinate 7,672, forward strand.
ACCAACGCGGACAGCCGCCTGCGTTACCGGCTGATTCACGACCAGTTGAAGAGCGCGATCGCGCTCGGCAAGATCGCGCCCGGCCTCGTGCTGCTCGAAGGACCGGTTGCGCGCATGTTCGGCACGAGCCGCGTGCCGGTGCGCAAAGCCTTCGAAATGCTGCATGCGGGCGGTCTGCTGCATACCTTCGACGGACGCGGCTATCTCGTCGCGCATTCCGACGGCAGCGTGCCCGAGCCGCTGCGCGCACCGCTCTCGGAAGCCGCGCTCGGTTTCGACGAACCGCCCGCGCCGCTCGACATTCCCTCGACCAGCGAACGCATTTACGACGCGCTCGAAGCGGCCATTTCGCTGGGCGTGGTGTTCGGACATTTTCGTATCGACGAGACGCTCGCCGCGCAGCATTTCGGCGTGAGCCGCGGCGCGATCCGCGAGGCGCTGACGCGTTTGCGCGATGTGGGTCTCGTCGAGAAATCGGCGTATTCGCACTGGCTGTGCGGGCCGCTCACCGCGCGCGCGGTCGCGCAGGATTACGAACTGCGCCTGCTGCTCGAACCGGCCGCGTTGCTCGCGAGCGCGCCGTCGCTGCCGCGCGAGCGGATCGAAGCGGCGCTCGCACGTTTGGCCGATGCCATCGCCGATCCGGATTCCGTCGATGCCGCCGCGCTGTATCGGCTCGAAACGGATCTGCATGTCGATTGCCTGCGCCATGCGCCGAACCGCAAACTGCTCGCGACGATCACCGGCGCGCATATGCCGCTGACGGTCAATCACGCCTTCTACGACGCGTTCAATCTGCATCCTGACAACGGCATGCTGATCGAACATCGCAGCGTGCTCGAAGCGTTGCGCGACGGCGAGTTTCAGCGCGCGTCGCAGGCTCTGGCCGTGCATCTCGAACGCGGCCAGAAACGCACGCTCCAACGCCTCAAGGTGCTGGCGGTGCTGCCCGAGCCCGCGCTGCCGCCGTATATGCAGCGGCTCGCATAAAACCCCTTGTTTTCAGGGGTGTTTGCCCAGTTCGCGGCGTAGACGCTCGATATCGACTTCGGTCAGATAGCGGCGGATGTTCTGCCAGATCGCATGAAAACCGAAGCCGCCGTTGAGCAGTTCGTCGAGCGCGGCTTCGCGCGTCCAGTCCTGATAGACGATGCGATAGAGCGCGCAGACGAGGCCGGTGCGATCGGCGCCGTGCTGGCAATGCACGAGGATCGGGCCGTCGCGTTCGGCGTGACGCAGCACGCGCAACGCGGCGAGCATGTCGCGATCGCGGATATTCCAGGTGTTGATCGGAATGCGCAGCGTGGCGATGCCGGAGCCCGCGAGAATGCGGCGATCCGAATGAAACGCGCGAAAGCTGATGACCTTGCGCACGCCGAGTTCCTGCAGATGCGCGACGTCCTTGCGCGAAAGGCGCGCGCTGCGAAACAGCGAGGGCGTGAGGCGAAACAGGTTATGAACGGCCATAGAACAGGTCTTTCGAAGTGCGCCACCAGCCGCGCGACAACTGGAACAGCACGAGCGCGACGGCGCTCATGGTCCAGTAATCGGTGGGCGCGGGGCCGAACCAGTGGATGTGCCACGGCACGAAGGCGGGTTTGAATCGCGCGAGTCCGAACGCCGGGTTCAGCACGAACCACAGAAAATCCTCAGTAATCCAGAACACCATGATGCAGGCGATCAGACGCGCTTCGATGCGCCACGACCAGCGCGCGCTGAAGATCGGCGGCAGATGGAAGAACAGCGCCACGAACGGAAAGACCCATGCGTGATAGCCGGTCATCGGGCGGCCGCCCCAGAATATGTCCTGCAGCCAGCTCTTTTCGATGCGCCACGTCGGCAGATTCGCCGCCCAGCCCGCGCTGCCTTCAATCTGGATTTCGACATTGGCGAAAAAGAACGCGAGCAGCATGACCCACGCGACCAGCACGACGGTGCGGCGCGCGGGCACGAATCGCGCGAGCGTCATGCCGCGGCCCCGTTGCCGGTGCCGGTCACGAGGTCGAGCACCGTGCGCGCGGCGAGCGGACGTCCGAGCGGCACGCTGCGCTGACGCATCGCGTCGAGCTTCGCGGGATCGTGCAGCAAGGTATGGACGCGATAGGCGAGGGCGTCGTCGTCGATGGCCTTGAGCGCCACGCCTTGTTCGAGCAGGAAGTCGGCGTTGCGCTCTTCCTGGCCGGGAATCGGCGAATTCAGCAGCATCGGCAGATTCATCGCGAGACATTCGGAGGTCGTCAGGCCGCCGGGCTTCGTGATGACGAGGTCCGAGCAGGCCATCAGGCGCTCGACTTCGCGCGTGAAGCCGTGCGGAAAGAGGCGGCCCGGATGCGCCTTCGCCTGTTCTTCGAGCGCGGCCAGCAGGTCGCGGTTGCGGCCGGCGAGCGCGATCAGCTGGAAGTCGCCGTCCATCTCCAGCAGGCGCGTGGCGAGCTGATCCATCGGCCCGAGTCCCGCGCCGCCCGACATCATCAGCAAGGTGCGGCGCTTCGGATCGAGCCCGAGCGAGGCGGCGCATTCGGCGCGGTCGAGCGGCTGGCTGAACGCGGGCATCACCGGAATGCCGGTCACGTGGATCGCGTCCGGCGGCAGGCCGCGCGTGCGCATGCGCCACGCCACTTCGTCGTTGGCCGCGAAATAGCCGCTCAGATGCGGGACGACCCACAGCGTGTGCAGATCGAAATCGGTGACCTGCACCCAGACCGGCACGTCGAGACGCGTCTTGCGGATCTCGCGCGAGAGCAGTTCGGCGGGCAGAAAATGCGTGCAGACGATGGCGTCCGGCTGCCATTGCTCGATTTCGGCGAACAGCGAGCGGCAGTTCAGGCGCTCGACGGCGCGTCGCAATTTCTGCGAGAGCGCGGCCGGATCGGTGCGATCCGTCTTCTGGTAGAGATAGCTCCAGATGGCGGGCTGCGAGCGCACCAGCGCGAGATAGAGGTCGGTGTAGATCTTGCGGAACGTGGACGGCACGAAGTCCATGACGTCGAGATGCAGCGCTTCGATACCGGCCGGATGGGTCGCGGCGTAAGCGCTGATCGCTTCGGCCGCGCGCGTATGGCCGGCACCGGCGCTGACGCTCAGCACCAGCAGTTTCTTGACGGGTCGCTTCATTTCACGCAGGTCGTGCATTTCATGTTTTCCAGGCAGGGACGGACGTCGGGCCGGGCGCGCCGGTGGGCGCATCGGCGGCCTCGCCCGTGAACAGGCTGCGGATCAGGTTGAACATCGACAGGAACGGGCGGATCGTCACGGGTTGCGCATCGGGATTCGCGCCGAGGCGCACGCGGTAGACGAGCCACGCGGGCACTTCGCGCCAGCTCGAATAGAGGTCGCGCACATGGAAGGTGCGCGGATAGACGCCGTAGACCGCGAACGCGTCGCCGCCCGCGCGCGCGACGGCGAGCCGGGCGCGCGGCAGGTGGTAGTACTGGCTGACCAGCGTGACCGAGCCGAGATGCCGCTCGCGCATGTAGGCGACGAGATGCTGGGCGCTCGCGAGCGTGTTGTCGCCAGCACGGTCGGGGACGATGTCGTGCGGCTCGACGCCGTGCTGGATCAGATAGTTCTGCATGGCGAGCGTTTCGTCGAGTCCGGGGCCGTCGAGGCTGCCGCTGATGAAAAGACGCTGGCAGCGGCCCGCGCGATAGCAGTCGAGACCCGCGTCGAGCCGTTCGGCGAGCAGCGTCGCGGGCGTGCCGTCGGCTTCGAGACCGTTGCCGAAGATCGCGCCGAGTTCGGACGGCTGCTCGGGTGTCGCCAGGCCCGAGAGCGCGATCGTGAGGGCGGCCAGGACCCAGACGATACCGATCGGCATGCAAAGGCGAAGAAGGCGGGACCTTCTTCGGGGTGTGTGCGTCATGACAACCTTGCTGGAGTGCGGGTGTTCATCGGCTGCGCGGCCGACGTGGGCCGCGGCGGCAACGATACCACGCGAGATGCGCGGCGACCGCTTGTGGGGTACGAGCGCGAAGCACGCCTGGCGCACGCGGATCGCGAACACACGGGCGCAGCGTAGCGCCGCGAAGTGCCGGTGCGCCGCGATTCTGGCCAACTGTGTCGGGCGTGTCGGGCCGCGGCCGCGCGCGCCGCTATTCCCGCAGCGACCTTACCGCCGCCTTTCGTTTGCCCGCCTCGCCGACGCCGTGCGCGCGGGCGTCGTATGCTTGCGGCTGGCGCGCGGCGCGCAAGGGCGATGCCCGATCCGCGATCCGCGCATGCATCCGACGATCAAGCTCACAGGGGAATCGCAACAATGAGCTGGGAACAATTCGATGGCGGCTGGCGTCTCGCGCCGGCCGAAGGCGCGCCGCGCGCGCTGGTCGTGCTGCTGCACGGCGTGGGCAGCAACGCACGCGATCTGGTGCCGCTCGCCGACGCCTGGCGCGACGCGCTGCCCGGCGTGGCGTTCGCGTCGCTCGACGGCAGCGAGCCGTTCGATGGCGGCTTCGGCGGCCGCCAGTGGTTCAGTCTGCGCGACGTGAACGAAACGAATCGCGGCGCGCGCGTCGCGGCGGCGTTGCCGGTGCTGCAAAAACGTCTCACCGACGAACTCGCGCATTGGGGCCTCGGCGTCGACGCGCTCGCGCTGGTCGGCTTTTCGCAGGGCTCGATTATGTCGCTTTATTACACGGCGACGCAGGAGCAGGGCGCGGCCGCCGTGGTCGCGTTTGCGGGCCGTCTGTCGACGCCTGTCGTGACGCATAGCCGCACGCCGATCACGCTCGTACATGGCGAGGACGACGAAGTAATTCCCGTGCAGGAACTCGAACGCGCGGCTGTGGCGTTCAGCGACGCGGGCTTCGCTGTCGCCGCGTATGCCTTGCCTGGCGTGGGTCACACCATCACGGCGCAGGGCGCGATGCTCGGCCGCGACGCGCTGGTGCGTGCATTGCAGTCCTGAGCGCGCACGCGTTCGCGTGCAACGCGCGAACGCGAAACATCGCGTGGATCGCGCCTGAAAACGGCGCGTATTCCGCAGACGAATTCAGCCACGATTGCGCTGACGTTTCGCCTGGAACGGGCCGCCTGTCGCGGCGGCCCGACATCATTTCTTTACATTTGTGAATTAAGCTGCCGGGTTATTTTTGGCGCGATTAAAGTCTCGCCCGGCTTGGCCGTTAACAGGAGCCAGTGGGCCACGGGGCCCCACGTGCCCGATTCGCGTTTCACAGCGCGCGCAGACCTTCAGACCCGCGGTATCCACGAGATGCCGGCGATCGTTTCTGATAGCTGCAGACCGGGTTGAAGATCCGGAACGGTCCGCCGGCAGGGCCGCTCCATACAGACAAGACGACATGGCTCAAGCCGCGCGGCATTCATCCTTTTTGCACAAGCTGTCCCGCCACGACGTGGCGCTCGATCTCGGCACGGCCAACACGCTGATCTATACGGCGGACGAGGGCATCGTGCTCGATCAGCCCTCGGTCGTCTGCTTCGAGCGCGGCGGCGCCTTGGGCAAGGCCGGCGAAACGACGGTCGCCGCCGTGGGCCGCGACGCCAAAGCGCTCGTCGGCCGCGCGCCGCAGAACCTCGAAACCGTGAAGCCGCTGGTGCATGGCGTGATCGCCGACTTTTCGGCCGCCGAGCACATGATGCGCCGCTTCGTCGCCATGGCGCAGCCGCGCCGCCTGTTCGGCCGTCGTCCGGCCTTCACCGTGTGCGTGCCGGGCGCGGCCACGCGCGTCGAGCGCCG
>NZ_JAAGPN010000226.1:0-13501 GCF_017104805.1 Paraburkholderia sp. Ac-20347
CGAGCGCGTGCTCGCCCAGGATTACGGCGTGACGCGCAACACGGTGCGCGACGCGAACCAGCGGCTCGCCGCGCGCGGACTCGTGGCGAGCCGCGCGGGCGCGGGCGTGTTCGTGACCGACCAGCTGCGCACGGGCTTCGCTTCGCCGTGGGGGCAACTGGTGGCCGACCATCCGGCCTTGCGCGACGACATCCTCGAATTCCGCCGCGTACTGGAAGGCGCGACCGCGTATTTCGCGGCGCTGCGCGCGAGCGACGACGATCTCGAGCGCATCCGCGCGCAGATGGACGCGCTGGAGCGCACCCGCGAAGCCGACGACAAGAGCGCCGAGGCCGACGCCGACGCGAAGCTGCACGAAGTCATCGCGCAGGCCTCGCACAACGCGATGTTCCTGCATCTGCACACGAGCGTGCTGGGCGTGCTGCGCGAGCACATCACGATCAACGGCACGGGGCTGCGCGAGCAGACCGCCGACGCCTCCGGGCTGCTGCTCCTGCAGCATCGCACGCTCTGCGACGCCATTCTGGCGCGGCGTCCCGAGGAGGCGCGCACGGCCATGCAGACGCATATCGACTTCGTGCGCGCGCGGGTGGGCGAGGAGAGCGGATTGTTCGAAACTGGTCCGACCAGTGACGGCCGGCCCGTCGATAAGAGCGTCGGCGGAACCGGCCGCCGGTCCGCCGCGCCGAAGGAGGCGGGCCGGTCAAAGCGCGGGCGCGCCTGACGCCCGTGGCGGCGAAAGGCTGCTAAAGTCGGCGGACAGGGGCCGTGCGCGGCCCGCGACACCCATCACAAGGAGGCCAGGCCATGACCCCGCCCGCCACGCGTCACGAAGCGCGTATCCAGTCATTGAGCGCCGTGACGCTGACCGTGAGCGATCTCGCGCGCTCGCTGCGTTTTTACGAGCCGCTCGGCTTCGCGCACAAGCCGGGGCCGCGAATTGCGGGCTTTGCGTCGTTCGTGCTCGGCGGCGACGGCGGCGAGTCCTACCTGAACCTGCTCGAAGGGCCGCATGACGCGGTGGCGGGCTGGGGACGCGTGATTCTCTACGTCTCCAGCGTCGACGCCTTTTACCAGCAGGCCGTGGCCGCCGGTTTGTCGCCCGAATTCGCGCCGCAGGACGCGCCGTGGGGCGAGCGCTATTTCCATCTGCGCGACCCGGACGGCCACGAACTCAGTTTTGCGCAACCGTTGCAGCGCACCTGAGCGCGCGCGGAAAATCGGTAAGAAAATCGGTAAATCAGCGAAGCGGCAAATCAGCCCGTCGCGCGATGCATATGAAATACGCGTGACACCCGCCGCGCCGATAGTGGCGTGTGGCCGTGTCCATCGGCGCTTCGCTTGCGGGGCGCATCCGGCGCGGGGTGCCATTGATCGAAAAAGGAGAGTCGCCATGAACGAACTGGACCGCGAAGCGGCCATCGAGCAGGATCTGGAAGCGGAGCGTCATCGCCGCCGCCGTCTCGACGAAGAACTCATCGACGCCTACGACGAAGAGCTCGAAATGGAAGTCGACGACCGCCTGCAGGAAAGCGGTCTGCAGATCAGCGAGGAAGCGCGCGCGCTGCGCCGCGTCTATTTCCGCGAGCTGATCCGTCTGCAGGGCGAACTCGTGAAGATGCAGGACTGGATCATCAGCACGGGCCATCGCCTCGTTGTGATCTTCGAGGGCCGCGACGCGGCGGGCAAGGGCGGCGTCATCAAGCGCATCACGCAGCGTCTGAATCCGCGCATGTGCCGCGTGGCCGCGCTGCCCGCGCCGAACAACCGCGAGCGCACGCAGTGGTATTTCCAGCGTTACGTGCAGCATCTGCCGGCGGGCGGCGAAATGGTGCTGTTCGACCGTAGCTGGTACAACCGCGCGGGCGTCGAGCGCGTGATGAACTTCTGCACCGACGACGAATACGAAGAGTTCTTCCGCTCGGTGCCCGAGTTCGAGAAGATGCTCGTGCGCAGCGGCGTGCAGATCGTCAAGTACTGGTTCTCGATCACCGACGACGAGCAGGAAGTGCGCTTCCAGAGCCGGATCGACGACCCGCTCAAGCAGTGGAAGCTCTCGCCGATGGACCTCGAAAGCCGCCGCCGCTGGGAAGCGTACACGCACGTGAAGGAAGTGATGCTGCAGCGCTCGCATATTCCCGAAGCGCCGTGGTGGGTCGTGCAGGGCGTGGACAAGAAGCGTGCGCGCCTGAACTGCATTCACCATCTGCTGAGTCAGGTGCCGTATCACGAGGTCGAGCATCCGCAGGTGACGCTGCCCGCGCGCGTGCATCATCCCGACTATATCCGCCAGCCGGTGCCGGAAACCATGATCGTGCCCGACGTGTATTGAGCGTCGCGTCCGGTTCTCGGCCGGCTCGAATAGAAAAAGCCGCGCTCCTTTCGGGGCGCGGCTTTTTTTACTGCGATGCTGCTTTTACTTGTGGTCCTTGCCGATAGCGATACGAATGCGGCGCTCAGAACAGGTGGCGGAACACCCAGTACAGACCGCCCGCGAGCACGATCGACACGGGCAGCGTGAGCACCCACGCGAGCACGAGGCTGCGCACCGTGTTCCATTGCAGACCCGAGCCGTTGGCGGCCATCGCGCCCGCCACGCCCGAGGACAGCACGTGGGTGGTCGAGACCGGCAGGCCGTACATGTCGGCGGCGCCGATGGTGGCCATCGCCACGAGTTCGGCGCTCGCGCCCTGGCCGTAGGTCAGATGCTGCTTGCCGATACGCTCGCCCACCGTCACCACGATGCGCTTCCAGCCCACCATCGTGCCGAGACCCAGCGCGATCGCCACGGCCACTTTCACCCACGTCGGGATGAACTTGGTCGCGTGATCGATCTGGCTGCGGAAGTTGAGGATCGCCTTGGCGTCGTCGGCGGCGAAGGCGGGTTGCTTCGCCTTGTCGATCAGGCGGATCGCTTCGGAAATCACGTACATGTTGTTGCGCACGTTATCGATCACCGATTGCGGCACGTTGCCCATCGAGCCGTAGCCGGCCACCTGCTGGCCCACTTCGGCGGAGAGCGCGGAGAGCGCCGGGATCGTCTGCGGCGTGAGCGTGCGCGAGCTGATATAGCGCTCGACTTCGGTGCGCACGGCGGTGGCATCGGTGGGCGCGGGCACGCCGTTCGCATATTTCTCGAAGGTGCGTGAAGCCTGTTCGGCGACCGCGACGAAGGTCTGCGATTCGCCCGGCGTCACGGCCTTATTGAGCGCGTAAGCGGTCGGCACCGTGCCGATCAGGATCAGCATGATGAGGCCCATGCCCTTCTGGCCGTCGTTCGAACCGTGCGCGAACGAGACGCCCGTGCAGGTGAGAATCAGCAGCGCGCGGATCCAGAACGGCGGCGGTTCTTTGCCCTTCGGCTCGGCGTAGAGCGCGGGCACGCGCACGAGCGCCTTGAGCACGAGCAGCAGCAGCGCCGCGCACAGGAAGCCGACGATCGGCGAAAACAGCAGCGACTTGCCGACGCCCATCGCCTGGCTCCAGTCCACGCCGCTCGTGCCGCTCGAACCGTGCATCATCTGGTTCATCAGACCCACGCCGATGATCGAGCCGATCAGCGTATGCGAGCTCGACGAAGGCAGGCCGAAGTACCAGGTGCCCAGATTCCAGATGATGGCCGCGATCAGGAGTGCGAACACCATCGCGAAACCGGCGCTGCTGCCCACCTGCAGGATCAGCTCGACGGGCAACAACTGCAGGATGCCGAACGCGACCGCGCCCGTGGACGTGAGCACGCCGAGGAAATTCCACGCGCCCGACCAGATCACCGCGAGGTTCGGCGAGAGCGAGTGCGTGTAGATGACGGTCGCGACGGCATTCGCGGTATCGTGGAAGCCGTTCACGAACTCGAAGCCCAGCGCGATCAGCAGCGCGATGCCGAGCAACAGCCAGGGCAACGCAGAGCTTTCGCGCACGGGAGACAGATCGTCGGCGAGATGCATGCCGACATAGACGGCGCCCGCGGCGATCACGAGCAGGAAGGCGAGCAGGCTCGCGCTGCGGCCGCGTGCGGGCGAGGCGCCAGGCTGCGGTGACAGGGAAAGGTCCGGCATGACGTGCTGGCTCCTGTAGCTGAAAGGGCGATGAAAATGCGGCGAAAGTCGCGCTTCCGATCATCCGGAGCCAGCGTGTCGGATTGATGACATTTTCGTGCGTACGGCTCGCAAAGCTCGCAAGAAAAGGGCGTTTTACGCGTGTTTTGCGTGTCAATCGTCGGAGGAATGGGCGCGTGGTCGAACGTGTTCAAGAGCCTGAACGTCATCCCGCCGTGACGGAGGACGAGGTGAAGCGGACCGCGTCGCCCGAGCCGCGGCCTCGCGGACGGCTGGCGCGGCGCGTGCTTTCGCCGACCCAGCGTCTGCGCCGCTGGCTGTTCGCGCAAGGCCGGCTCGCCACGCGCGCGATCGGCAATCATCCGTTTTTCGCGGGGCTCTCGGGCACGCTCGTTGCCACGGTGATGGCGACCGTCACGTATGTGGCGCTTTACGAAAGCCGCGCCGAGGAGATGCGGCACGCCGTCGAGACATCGCAGAACATCTTGCGGCTCCTGAGCAGCGATATCGCGCGCAATGTCGAGCTATACGATCTCTCGCTGCGCGCCGTGGTCGCGAGCGCGCAGGAAAGCACGACGTGGACGCTGCCCGACGCGCTGCGCCAGCGCGTGCTGTTCGACCGCGCGACGGCGGCCTCGTATCTCGGCGGCGCTTATGTGCTCGACGCGCAAGGTCACGTGAAGGCGTCGCAGAGCGGCGAGGCCGCGCCGAACCTGAGCGTCGCTGATCGCGATTACTTCGTCGCGCAGCAGCGCGATCCGCAACTCGGCCTGTTCATTTCGAAACCCTATGCTTCGCGGCTGCGCAACGGCGTGCTGTCGATCGGGCTCACGCGCCGCATCAGCGCGCCCGATGGCGCGTTCGCGGGCGTTGCGCTGCTCGGCGTGCGGCTCGAGTATTTTCAGCAACTGCTCGATCACATCGATGTGGGGCCGCGTGGCGCGGTCTTCATCATGATGTCGGATGGCACGCTCATCGCGAGCAAGCCGCTGATACCGAACAGCGTCGGCGCGAATTTCCGCCAGCGCGAAACCTTCAAGGTCGTGTCGAGCCATCCGGCGGGCACCTTCGCCGCGCATTCGGCGGCCGACGGCGTGGAGCGTCTCTACACGTGGAGCCGCGTGGGCACGACGCCGATAATCATCGGCGTGGCGCCCGCCGTCGCCGATATCCTCGCGGGCTGGCGGCGGCGCAGCATGGTCGCGCTCGTCATGACGACGGTGTTCGGCGGCGCGTGGGTGGCGGTGTCGTGGATTCTCGCCTTCGCGCTGCGCGACAAGCTGATCGCCGAGGGCGCGTTGATGCGCCTCGCGGTCACCGATCCGCTCACGGGACTCTCGAATCGGCGTGCGCTCGATCAGCGGCTCGTCGTCGAATGGCAGCGCGCGGTGCGCGAGCGCGAGCCGCTGGGCGTGCTGTTTCTCGACATCGACCACTTCAAGCTGTTCAACGATACCTACGGGCACGCCGCCGGCGACGAGGTGCTCGCGCTGGTGGCCGAGCGCATCGCGTCGGGCACGCGGCGCGCCGCCGACATGGTCGCGCGTTACGGCGGCGAGGAGTTCGCGGTGGTGCTGCCGGGCGCGACGCTGGCGGGCGCGGAGAAGGTCGCGCAGAAGATCCGGCGGCGTATCGAGTCGGCGAATCTGGCGTTCACGGGCTCGCGCCACGGCTGCGTGACGGTGAGCGTGGGCTGCGCGAGTTGCGAGCCGCCCGTGGGCGTCAGCGGCGCGAAGCTGCTGGCCGCCGCCGACGTGCAGCTCTACGAGGCGAAGAACGCCGGGCGCAACCAGGTGCGCGCGAAGGCGTGGACCGGCGAGGACGACATCGCGCCGGGCGCGTCGGCGGCGCCGGACGTGGCAGGCTGAATTGCCGGCTGAATGAGGCTTGTGCGCGGCGTGTGCGCGGCGTGTGCTGAATCAGCGCCGATTCCGCACGGAAACGGCTCCGTCGCATAACGCAACGCAGCGCAATGCGGCGCACGACGCACGCACCAGCGCGCGCGGGTGTCGTCACGACGCCCGCGGCCGGGTGCAACCTGAGTGCAACGTTTGCGCGAATTGCCGGACCTGCCCGCGTGAACCCGTTCGAATCAGCGTGCCGATTTCGACAGGCGATGGCCGAGGCCGAGATTCGACACGATCTGCCACGTATAGACGCGCGAATAATGGACGCCGAACTGGCGGCCGATCAGTTCGCGCACGCGGCTGTTGGTCCACGCATCGCTTGCAAAACCATGCTCTCGCGCCGAACCGTGCAGCGCATTGGCGATCCAGCCCAGCGCGGCGTGGTCGAGCACGGAAGGGCGGCCGCCCACGCTCATCTGCTGGAGCGCGGCGAGACCGCCGTCCTCCACGATGGACTTGTAGCGGCGCACCGTCTGGGCGGAGAGGTGCAGCGAGTCGGCCACGGCATGCACCGTGGCGCCTTCCACGAGCATCTGTCCGGCGGCCATCCGGCGCGCGACGCTCGGCAAATTTTCGGTTCTGGTCAGCATGTGATCACTCGTCGACGAAAGATTCCGGTCATGCGGCTTGCGGATGCGCCGCTCCTTCAACCCAATTCCTGCATGCGGGTCTTGTCGTTTGCTGCGGCCTTGCGTCAACACCTGCTCGACGCGTGGCCTCTTGCGGACGGCGAAACGTGACGTCCACGCGGGACGTCCACTGGGACGCGTGCGGACCGCTCGGGCAGTCCGCAGCGGATATTAATAATTGTTTTTGTAGGGAATGTGTATAGCTGGCGGAAAAATAGTCTGCTTGACTTACGGATTTTCCTGGACTATCGGAAAAAATGAACGTATCCAATTCGATCAACAATACGGCGACGCATTGCGCGTACGCGCCATCATGGACCGCCGACCGGTCCTGAGCAATGTTTGCAATCCTTTTTATCACGGCCGCCCGGGGGCAGATTACGAGAGCGATCCCGTAAATTTGGGCAGAATGCATTTCCGATTTCCATTGAATCGCTTTGCGAAATTCGTGGTGCCTGAATTCACGCGTTTGAATCGCTGAATGCGATTTGAATTGAGTCGGATGGATCGAAAAGGCGGACCGGTTTCACGCTGCTGCGCGTCGCGGCGCGAATCCGCAAGTCTCTCCCGCCTCGAATACTTTTACGGGCTACAGCAATGAATACAGAACTCGACGAAAAAGTGGGACGCCTGCTGCGGCGCGCAGCCAGCCGGCGCGGCCTCGTGCCGTATGGGGCCTTTCACGCGCTGTTCGCGCAGACCGTGCCGCTGCGCGAGCGTTACGAGCAACTCGAAGCGGCGGCGGCGGCGCTGTGCGAGCCACAGGTGGCCGATTACGCGTCGCTGCTCGCGACCGATTCGGGGCTGCCGGGGCCGGACTTCTTCACGCGCTTCCGGCGGCTGCACTCGGAGCGCTATTACGCGACGCTCGGCGCGGACCGCCATCGCATGCTCAAGCTCACGGAAAAACGCCAGCTCGCGAGCGAGGAGCGCGAGCGCGTCTACGATCACTATCGCAGCGCCGAGCCGTGTGTGGCAGTCGGGCAGGGCGCGTGACGGCTGCCACGCGGTTGTGTTGTGCAGGCGTCGTGCAGCGTCGTTGATCGTCGAGGTGGCGCGTGTCGAGTTGCAGGCTGCGCGCCGCCTGCCTGATCCGGGCGGCGCGAGGTGAGTCGATGTGAGTGCGTGTTGAGTCGACGCTAGTCGACGCGATTGCGGTCGCGCGCGAGGATCGAGACGTACACGGCCGTCGAGACGATGATCACGCCCACGCCGATCATCACTTTCTGGTTGTTGAACTGCACGAGCCCGAGCACGGCGATCGCGATGCCCGTGGCCGAACCGAGCGTTCCAATGGCCGCCACCAGGATGCGCAGCTTGCTCCAGACGCGGTGGCGCCGTTCGGGACCTGCGCCTTCCCTCAAACGATCGAACATCTTCTCGTCCCTTTCACGTGATGTGCGCGGCCTGATGACCCCGCGTGGCGGCGCATGCGCTGCCACGCGCGCGCCGCCCTCTTTGTTACGAGATTAGACGATCGTGCGCTTCGTTGCTTTCCAGATGTCAGGAAGGCGGACAGCAACGCGCTGTCATGAAGCCGCCGTAATGAAACTTTCTGCGGACTTTTCCCTGGGTTTAAGTTTGCCTTAATTTTGCGTCGCCATGATGGGTGCGTCGGGTCGATTCGATAGTCGATTCGCGGTTGTTCTTCACGTCCCCTGTTAGCCGCCGATTTTCATCGGCGGCTTTTTTTTTGCCGCATGCGATTGCGATTTTGCGTGGCGCGCACCGCGCTTTTAGTTCGCCGTTTTTTCAGCATTTCCGTCGATGGCGATTGACGCAGGCTGCGACGATTCGTCTGCGTCCATTAGTCCATTTGCGCAGTGTCGTGCGCGATTCCGGTGCTAAGCTCGATTGAGTCCGGATGCAGTCCGTCATGACATCGGACGACGCGCAAAGGCAGCGTTAATCGACGAAATAATCGCATCCACCGTCGCGCACTATGCAATGACACGCAATGACACGGCGATGAAGCGCGCGCGGCCATTGCACATCGTTTCTTTTCTTTTCCTCGCATCGTCTAAATGGAGGAGCAAGATGAAAGCACTCGTATTCAATGGACCCGGCCAGAAAGCGCTGGCGGATAAACCCGAACCGCAACTCGAAAAACCGTCCGACGCCATCGTGCGCGTCACGAAGACGACCATCTGCGGCACCGATCTGCACATTCTCAAGGGCGACGTGCCCGAGGTGAAGCCCGGCACGACGCTCGGCCACGAAGGCGTGGGCGTGGTGGAAGCGGTGGGCGAGGGCGTGTCCAACTTCAAGGTCGGCGACGCGGTGCTGATTTCCTGCATCAGCTCGTGCGGCAAGTGCGAATATTGCCGCCGCCAGATGTATTCGCACTGCACCACGGGCGGCTGGATTCTCGGTCATCTGATCGACGGCACGCAGGCGGAGAAGGTGCGCATTCCGCACGCCGACACGAGTCTTTACCACCTGCCGAAGGGCGCCGACGAAGAGGCGCTCGTGATGCTCAGCGACATTCTGCCGACTGGCTTCGAATGCGGCGTGCTCAACGGCAAGGTCAAGCCGGGGCAGACGGTGGCGATCGTCGGCGCGGGGCCGGTCGGGCTCGCGGCGCTCATGACGGCGCAGTTCTACGCGCCGGGCCGCATCGTCATGATCGATCTCGACGACAACCGGCTCGAAGTCGCGAAGCGCTTCGGCGCGACCGACGTCGTGAACAGCAAGGGCGGCGACGCCGTCGAACGCGCGACGGCGCTCACGAACGGACGCGGCGTGGATGTGGCGATCGAGGCCGTGGGCATTCCGGCGACCTTCGCGATCTGCGAGTCGATCATTGGCGCGGGCGGCACGATTGCGAACGTGGGCGTGCACGGCACCAAGGTCGATCTGCATCTGGAGAAGCTCTGGGCGCACAACATCACGCTCACGACCGGACTCGTCGACACCTACACCACGCCGATGCTGCTCGCCACCGTCGAGTCGAAACGTCTCGAACCGGGCAAGCTCGTCACGCACCGCTTCACGCTCGATCAGATCATGGATGCGTACGCCACCTTCGGCGAAGCGGCGCGCACGCAGGCGCTCAAGGTGATCATTTCGGCCTGAGCGCGCGCGTCAGAGTGTGAGAGCGCGAGCGCTGCGTCGCTCAGTCGTGTTCCGGAAAGCCCGCGCGACCTTGCGTGAGATCGCGCAGCGTGTCGCGCGCGGCTTCCACTTCGGTGGCCGGAAGCTGGACCGTCAGGCGCACGGTCATCGTGTAGCGGCTGTCGACGAGCGTGTGCTGACCTTGCTCGATCCAGTGACGCACACGCGTTTCGTCGGGATAGCCCACTTCCACCATCAAGCGCGCCTGCGCGATGCGCTCGACGCGCGGTGCGTCCTTGAGCGCGTGCGCGATGGCGTCGGTGTAGGCGCGCACGAGGCCGCCCGCGCCGAGCTTCACGCCGCCGTAGTAGCGCACCACCGCGGCGAGCACGCCGTCGAGATCGTGATGACGCAGCACTTCGAGGATCGGGCGGCCGGCCGTGCCCGAGGGTTCGCCGTCGTCGGACATGCCCGACTGGCCGCCCGCCAGCAGCGCCCAGCAGACGTGCGTGGCCGTGGGATGTTCGTCGCGCAGACGGCGCAGTTCGGCCATGGCGGCTTCGCGGTCGGCAACCGGAATCGCGAGGGCGATGAAGCGGCTCTTGCGGATATCGAGTTCCGCGCCGACGGAGTTGGCAAGGGTATAGGTGGGCAAAGCGGGCGGGGCCGGTAGCAAGGCCGGAGCGGCCAGGGCAAACCGTCATGTTAGCGGATGTGCCGGCGCGCGCGGTTGGGCGGACAGGCCGCGCGTCTTGTCGCGGGATCGTGCGCGCGATGTCGCGGCAAAAAACTGCGACGTCAGGCCGCGCTGCGGCATCTTGACAATTTCCGTAATGGATTCTTGCGCGTTGTGCTAATGACGCTTTGGGCGCGAGGCCCGATAATGCGTTCCATGACGGGTCTAGCTCTGGCTGGAGCGAATCCGAACTCCTCATTCGGTGATCCGTCATATACCGATTTCGTCGTGGCGCCGCAGCTCCTGCGCCGCGATCTCCCAGACGCTTCCTCTCTGCG
The DNA here is from genome assembly GCF_017104805.1 of Paraburkholderia sp. Ac-20347. Classification (NCBI taxonomy): domain Bacteria; kingdom Pseudomonadati; phylum Pseudomonadota; class Betaproteobacteria; order Burkholderiales; family Burkholderiaceae; genus Paraburkholderia; species Paraburkholderia sp. Ac-20347. The sequence goes on from NZ_JAAGPN010000226.1 coordinate 10,660, forward strand.
GCAAGCACGCAGAAAAAATCCCCGGTCAGGATGTGCTCCGATGACCGGGGGTCATAAGGCTCGCCTGTTCTCAAGAGGCGATTCCACCTTACGCCCATCAAAAATCCACGGCAACGCAAAATAATGTCGCAGGCCGTGCGCGTTCTACGCGTGGGTGCGCTTGCGCGATGGCGTCATCGCGGTTTTTCGCGCGCAAAAAAAAGCCCCAACCGTAGCGGCCGGGGCAATGAGAATACACCGTGCGCTCCGGGGAACGAAACGCCCGACCACCTTAACCGCCAGCCGGGCCTGGATCAACGCGGGCGCATTACGCAGCATTACCTTCTGTGCGCTTGCACACGGATCCGCCGTGCGTAAGCGCAGCGCCGGGCGCGCGTTTTTCCCTTCGTTCGCGTCAATTGTGATTCGGAGCCCAAATCAAGCGAACACGGGCGATAGTCGCAGTTAGCAGGATTCAGGTAAGGGAGTGAAATGCGCGCCGCGCTGCGTCGCCCGAAAATGGCGCGAAAGCGCCCCGTCGAGGGGAAAGATGCGGGAGAAACGCGGGATCAATGCGAGAGAAACGCGGGAGAAATGCGTCGAGGCCGGTCTCTCTTTCGAAGAGACCGGCCTCGGCGGTCCGGCTAACAGCGAGAACTTCACGCGGCGCTCGAAGACAGCCGCGCAAGATCACGCATTAGTAGCGCGGCGGGGGCGGCGGACGATGGTCGTCGTGACCGCGCGGACCCGGATCATGCGGGTGATGGTGCATCCACTCGTCGTGCTCCCAGTAACGGTGGCCGTCCCAGTAGCGGTTGTCGTGCCAGCCGATCGACAGTTGCACGCCCACCGGCATCATGTGCGGCTGACCGTATTCGGGCGCCGAGTCGGCGCGCAGACCGTACGGTGCGGATTGAGCGAAGGCGCTCGAGGCGCCCATCAGCGCGCCGCCGGCCAGCAGTGCAGCCGCGAGGGCGCGTGCGGGGGTCTTCCAGCTCTTGGTGTTCATGTTCTTTCCTCCTCTTCGGGTTCATCGTCGCCGCGCATCGGTTGTTGCGCTGCGTTCGACCACGGAACCAAGCTTAGCGAGAGGAACGCAGGGAAAACGTGAGCACTTGTAAGCTTTCGTTTCACTCAAACCCTCATAAGAAATCGGCGCTTTTAACAGTCGAACCTTGATGCAAAAAGGATTACCGCGCCTTTCTGAAGATTGCGCGCGCCGATCAAAGGGCCGGGTTGTCAAGAGGCGTTACATTCGGCGGCGGGCAGACGCGGCTTCGACATCGCCCGACGCCTGCCGTCGCGCTTCCGAGCTTTCAAAAACCCTTCATTTTGCGGGCTTTTCTGACTTGCCGAGGTCGATTGCGCTTTGCGACCCCACCTGCGCGCGCAACTCGTACTTCTGGATCTTCCCGGTCGCGGTACGCGGCAACTCGCCGAACTTCACCACGCGCGGCACCTTGTAGCTCGCGAGAAACAGCCGGCAATGCGCGACGATCTCCTCGGCCGTCACGCTCGCCCCCGGACGCAGCTCGACGAACGCGCAGGGCACTTCGCCCCACTTCGGATCGGGCATCGCGACGACGGCCGCCAGCGCGATCGCCGGATGCCGATACAGCGTGTCTTCCACTTCGATACTCGAAATGTTTTCGCCGCCCGAAATGATGATGTCCTTGCTGCGATCGGTGATGCGCACGTAACCATCGGGCGTCATCACGCCGAGGTCGCCCGTATGGAACCAGCCGCCGCGAAACGCGTCTTCGGTGGCGCGCTCGTTCTTCAGATAGCCCTTCATGCAGATGTTGCCGCGGAACATGATCTCGCCGAGCGTTTCGCCGTCGTTGGGCACGGGTTCCATTGTCGTGGGATTGCGCACGCTCACGCCCGCCTGCAGGTGATAGCGCACGCCCTGACGCGCGGCGAGACGCGCCTGCTCGTCGTCGGGCAGCGACTTCCACGCGTCCTGCACGGCGCACACCGACGCGGGCCCGTAGACCTCCGTGAGCCCATAGACGTGCGTGAGTTCGATGCCGATCTGCTTCATCTTCGCGATCACGGCCGGTGGCGGCGGCGCGCCCGCCACCATCGTGCGGACCGTGTGCGCGATGCCTTCGCGATACTCGGCGGGCGCATCCGCGAGCGCGCCCTGCACGATGGGCGCGCCGCAATAATGCGTGACGCCTTCGGTGCGGATCAGGTCGAACACGAGCTTCGCGTCGAACTTGCGCAAACACACGTTCACGCCCGCGCGCGCCGCAATCGTCCACGCGAAACACCAGCCGTTGCAGTGAAAGAGCGGCAGCGTCCACAGATAGACGGCGTGTTTCGGCAGATCCCATTCGAGGATGTTACTGACCGCGTTCAGATACGCGCCGCGATGGTGATAGACCACGCCCTTCGGATCGCCCGTCGTGCCCGAGGTGTAGTTGAGCGCGATGGCGTCCCATTCGTTGGCGGGCGGCTGCCACGCGGACTCGGGATCGCCCTGTTCGAGGAAGGTTTCGTAGTCGATCGCGCGCGGGAAATGCTCGGGGTCGGCGGGCGCGACATCGGCGACGGTGATGATTTTCAGCTCGGGAAACGCGAGCGCCGCGCGTTGCGCGAGCGTGGCGTATTCGGTATCGACGATCAGCGCTTTGGCCTCGCCATGACGCAGCATGAACAGCATGGTCGCGACGTCGAGCCGCGTGTTGAGCGTGTTGAGCACGGCGCCGAGCATCGGCACGCCGAAGTGCGCTTCGACCATCGCTGGAATGTTCGGCAGCAGCACGGCGACGGTGTCGCCGCGGCCGATGCCCGCGCGCTGGAGCGCGCTCGCGAGGCGGCGCGTGCGCGCGTAAGTGTCGCGCCAGGTGCGGCGCAC
>NZ_JAAGPN010000227.1:0-13400 GCF_017104805.1 Paraburkholderia sp. Ac-20347
TTGTCGCGCAGGGGAACGTCAGCGAGACGGCGTGCGGCGGGGCGTGGCGCGGGGCGCGCGGGGTGGACTCGAACGCGGGCGGGGCGCGGCGGATTGCGTCAATTCGGCGCGGCGCTCGTTCGCCGCCGTCAGGCGTGCCGCTTCTTGCGCCGCTGCTTGAGCGGCCTCGTAAGCGTGCATCGCCGCGATGTCAGTCGGCGGCATCGGCCGTTTGCCGGTCAGCTCGGCCCAGCGTTTTTCGAGCGGTCCCTCGGCGACCGGCTTGATCACCGTGCCCGAACTTTGCGCATCCCACGTCTGCACGGAGAACGGGTGCACGCGCAGCGCGTCGCGCGCGATCGCCACCTGCTCGTGCGCATCGACGAGCCAGTCGTAGACGAAATCGACGCACAGCCGGTAGCCGCGTTTGTACGCCGGATCGGGCACCTCGTAGGGCGCGCGCGTCACGTAGCCCGAGCCGAACAGGCCGCGCGGCTCGCTCGCGGCGCGATGCAGGAACACGCGGTCGCCGGGCCGGATGCCGCGCGCGAAGCCGCAGCCCCAGGTATCGGCGACGGCTTCGCCCGCCTGCACGCGGCGCGCGAAGTCGGGCAGTTCGGGCCAGGGCCACTTTTTGGGGCTCCAGATCAGCAGAAAGGCAGTCATAGACGGCGAAGAGAGAAAGACAGCATGCGGGCGCGGACGGCATGGCGAATGTCGATGTCATGGCAACGACAGGCGCCGCGTCGCCCGCAAAGCGCGCAGCTTAGCGCAAGCTCACGCGGCGTGGTCCGTCATATCGCGCGTAGAGAAACGACGGGATATCGCGGGAAAGAGGCCGAAAGGCGCGCGAAAGTCACGGAAAGGGCCGCGAATGGCGGCTCGGTTACAATGCTTCGGCTCCGTCGCTGTTTGATTCGTCCGATTTTTGCGTGGATTTTGCGTCGTTCAGCGCATGCCTCGTGCTTGCACCGACGCGGCGCCGATGCCGGACTTCGCGACCCATGACACCGAAACCGCGCCCACGCGCGCGGTCCGCTTCAGCCAGATCCCATGTCCCATTCCACGCGAAGCCGGCCCGATGGCCGGTTGATCCTGTTGCTCGGCGCGCTCGCCGCCTGCGGCCCGCTCGCCACCGACATGTACCTGCCGAGCCTGCCCGCCATCGCGCAGTCGTTCGGCGTGACGGCTTCCGCCGCGGCGGCCACGCTCACGAGTTTCATGGCCGGTTTCTCGATCGGCATGCTGCTGTACGGCCCGGTCTCCGACGCCTACGGCCGCCGTCCCGTGCTGCTCGGCGGCATCGCGCTCTTCACGCTCGCGAGCGTCGCATGCTGGCTCTCGTTCTCGATCGGCTCGCTGACCATCGTGCGCTTCCTGCAGGCGCTCGGCGCGGGCGCGGCCTCGGTGCTCGCGCGCGCGATCGCACGCGATGCCCACGCGCCTTCGGACGCCGCCAAGGTGCTCTCGATGGTCGCCATCGTCACGTCGGTCGGGCCGCTGCTCGCGCCCCTGATCGGCGGACAGTTGCTGCTGATCGGCGGCTGGCGCGTGGTGTTCGTCGCGCTGACGCTGTTCGGCGTGGTCTGCGCGGTGGCCGCGTGGCTGCGCGTGCCCGAAACCTGGCCGCCCGAGAAACGCGAAAGCGCCGCCGTGCTGCGCTCGTTCGCGGCGTACGGACGTCTGCTGCGCGATCCGCTCGTCTGGGGGCACATGCTGTGCGGCGGGATGGCGTTCGCGTCGATGTTCACCTATATCTCGGCGACGCCTTTCGTCTATATCGAGTACTTCCACGTTTCGCCGCAACACTACGGCCTGTTCTTCGGCATGAACGTGTTCGGCATCATGCTCGGCAACTTCCTCAACACGCGGTTCATCGGCCGCATGGGCACGCTGCGCATGGTGTCGATCGCGTCGATGGTGAGCGTCGTCGCGTCGTTCTTCGTCACGCTGATGTGCCTGACGGGGTGGGGCGGGCTGTGGTCGATCGTGACCGGCCTGTTCTTCGTGGTCAGCGTGGTGGGTTTGCTCGGCGCAAATTGTGCGACCGATCTGATGTACCGCTATCCGCAGAACGCGGGTGCGGCGGCCGCCGTGTTCGGCGCGGCGCAGCTCGGGCTCGGCGCGTTCGCGAGCGCGGTGGTCGGCTGGTTTCCGGGCGTGTCGCCGTTCGGCATGGGCTGCACGATCGGCGTGTGCGGCGCGCTGACGTGGGTCGGACGTCGACTCGTCGTGAAGTGGCACGCGCATCCTGCGCCGGGTGCGGCGGCGGGGTGATCGGCTTGTCGATCAGGTTGGGTAATCGCAACTAACAGCCCCTGCGTGTGCGGACCGGTCGCGCGTGAGTGGGCGGGTTAGCCAAGAAGTCGGGAAGCCGGAAAGCCCGAAAGCAAGAAAGCCGCAAAGCAAAACGGGACGTCCATGGACGTCCCGTTTTGTTTATCGCGCTCGCTATGCGTCACTGCTACCCGTCACTGCACGCATGCGCGATTCACGCCAGCCGCGCCGATTACTCGCGCGGCGACGGCGACGCTCCATGACTGAGCCAGTCGAGCACCGCCGACGCATCGTCGTCCGCGTGCTCGCGCGCCTGCGCCACCGAGCTGCTGACCTCGTTATCGGGCGAGGCACGGCGAATCGCCACGCCCACCGCGAGAATGTCGATCATCAGCAGATGCAGGATGCGCGAGATCATCGAAAGCTGCGACTCGCGCATCTCGATGTGATCGGTTTCGAGCGCCACGGTCGCGCGCTTGGCGAGCGGCGTGTTGCTCGACGTGATCGCGATCACCTTCGCGCCGGCCTGCATCGCCACGTCGAGTACGCGCAGCAGTTCGGGCGCGCGGCCCGACTTCGACACGGCCACGATCACGTCGCCCTTGCCGAGCAGCGCCGCCGACGCCGCCTGCATGTACAGATCGCCGTACGCAATGGTCGGGATGCCGAAGCGGAAGAACTTGTAGTGCGCGTCCTGCGCGACGATGTGCGAGTTGCCGAGCCCGTAGAACTCGATGCGGCGCGCGCCGTTGAGCAGCGAAATGGCCTGTTCGACGTGCTCGAAATTCAGATGCTCGCGCAGTTGCAGGATCGCCGAGACGGTGTTGTCGAGCACCTTCGCGCCGAAGTCCGTCGCCGTATCGCCCAGATGCACCTGGCTGTGGCTCACCGGAATCGTGCCGGTCAGACCGGTCGCGAGCTTGAGCTTGAAATCGGACAGACCCTGGCAGCCGAGCGAGCGGCAGAAGCGGATCACCGTCGGCTGGCTCACGTCGGCCTTGCGCGCGATATCGACGATCGGATCGTTGATGATCGAGCGCGGATGATTCAGCGCGAGATCGGCCACGCGGCGCTCGGCCGGCGTGAGCGCGTCGCGCATCTGGCGGATGCGCTCGAACACGGCCGACGAGCCGCCGCCCGCGCGGTTCGACAACTGCTCGGCGAGGATCGCGGATACGCCCAGAAACGCCGGGTATTCCGCCGTGATCACGTAAGTGGGCACGTTCGCGAGATAGGTGTCGAAACGGCCCTTCGCCTCGAAGCGCTGGCGGAACGACGAGCGCATGAACAGCTCGCCCAGACGCGGCACCACGCCGCCGCCAATATAAATGCCGCCGAGCGAGCCCAGCGTCATCGCGATGTTGCCCGCGAAGCTGCCGAGAATGCCGCAGAAGCACTCGACCGTTTCGAGCGCGAGTTCGTCGCCTTCGAGCGCGCGCGTCACGACGTCCGCCGTGTTGAGTTCGGCGGCCACTTTCTTCTTGTCGCGCGCGGCGAGCGCACGATAGATCAGCTCGATGCCGGGACCCGCGCACACGCGTTCGAACGACACGTGCGGCCACTTCTTGCGCGCGAACTGCAGCACGACATCCTCGCGCTCGTCCTGCGGCGAAAAGCTCGCGTGACCGCCTTCGCTGCCGAGCGCGATCCAGCGGTCGTCGGCGGGAATCAGGCCCGAGACGCCGAGGCCCGTGCCCGGACCCAGCAGGCCGATCACGCTGTTCTGACGACGCTGGCCGCCGCCGACCTGCACGCGCTGCGCGTCGGTCAGACCCGGCAGCGCCATCGCGAGCGCGGTGAAGTCGTTCACGACCAGCAGCGTGTCGAAGCCGAGCGCGCGGCGCGTGGCTTCGATCGAGAAGGTCCAGTCGTGATTGGTCATGCGCACCTGGTCGCCGTCGACCGGATTCGCGATGGCGATGGCCGCGTGATTCACGCGGCCGATCTTCGTGTCCTTCAGGTATTGCTGGATGACCTCGGCGACGCCCGGATACTGCGCGCACGGATAGACGCGCACCTGGCCGATCTCGCCCGGAGCCGTTTCCAGCGCGAAGCGCGCGTTGGTTCCGCCGATATCGGCGAGCAGCCGCGCTCCGTCGGCGTGCTGGCCCGCGCCAGGGGCGGATTTGTTAGGCGCACCAGTAGACATCGAGTCTCACTCCCTTGTCGTTCGCCAGTTTCGAAATGGCGTTTTTCTGTTCTGTCGCGGCTGCTTGCTGCAGCACGTCGAGTTTGCGCTGTCCCGCGATCAGCAGGAACAGGCGGTCCACCTGGCGCAGCGCCTGCATCGACCACGAGATGCGCGCGTGCGGTGCGGCCTGCGGATGCACGGCCACGAACGGGCGCGCCGTGGTGATGGCTTCGTGCCACTCGGGCGCGTCGGCGAAGATCGAGGCCGTGTGGCCGTCCTCGCCCATGCCGAGCACGGCGACGTTGGGCAGCAGACGTTGCGGATCGGCGTTGAGCGCGGCCACGTGCGCGTCGAGATCCTGCGACACGTCGACGAGCGGCAGGAAGCGCGCGCTGGCGGCTTCGTTCTTCAGCAGGGTTTCGTGCGCGAGGCGCGCGTTACTGGCCGAATCGGTTTCCGGCACCCAGCGGTCGTCCACGAGCGTGACGTCGATGTGCGACCAGTCGAAGCGATGCGTCGACAGGGTCTCGAGAAACGGACGCGGACTCGTGCCGCCCGAGACAGCAAGCGTCGCCCGGCGCGCACCGGTGCCGGGCGCCGCTTGCAGAGCGCTGAGCGACGCATGTAGCGCATCGCCCACGGCTCGCGCCAGCGCGTCGGATTGGACGCGCGGGTCGTCGAATACGTGAAGCTCGATCACTTCTCCTCCAGGCTGCTTTTTTGTAGGTCTGCGGGGTCATTCATCTGTGCGTTCCTGCGTGCGCGAGGCCCGGCAAGGCCGCGCCGCGCGCGTCGATTCTCATGCCTCAATTCACTCGCCTCAATTCTCTTCTTCGAGCCAGCAGGTGCCGTGCTGCGCCAGCATCGCGCTCGCGGCCGCCGGTCCCCACGTGCCCGCCGCGTACGGCTTGGGCGCGCGCGTGGATGCGGTCCACTCGTTGAGGATCGGCTCGACCCATTTCCATGCGGCTTCCTGCTCGTCGCGGCGCACGAACAGCGCGAGGCGCCCGTTGATGACGTCGAGCAACAAACGCTGATACGCCTCCATCTGACCTTCGCGGAAGAACTGGTCGAACGCGAGATCCAGATGCACGCTCGCGAGATTCATGCCTTCGCCGGGCTGCTTGGCGAGGCAGTACAGACGAATCGTTTCGTTCGGCTGCAGGCGGATCACGAGGCGGTTCGAACCGGGGCGCAGCGCCGTGGGGCCGAGCGCCGAATGCGGCACCGGGCGGAAGTTCACGACGATCTCCGCGACGCGGTCGGCCAGACGCTTGCCGGTGCGCAGGAAGAAGGGCACGCCGGCCCAGCGCCAGTTTTCGATCTCGACCTTGAGCGCCACGAAGGTTTCCGTGTGGCTGTCGGGCTTCACGCCTTTCTCGGTCGCATAGGCCGGCACTGGCGTGCCGCGGATCACACCTGCGTGATATTGGCCGCGCACGGCCATCTTCTGAATCTCGTTCGGATCGATGGGCTTGAGCGCGCGCAATACGCGCAGCTTTTCGTCGCGCACCGAGTCGGAATCCATCGAGTGCGGCGGCTCCATCGCGACGATCGAGAGCAACTGCAGCAAGTGGTTCTGCACCATGTCGCGCAGCGCGCCGGTGTTGTCGTAGAAGTCGCCGCGCGCTTCCACGCCCAGTTCCTCGGCGATGGTGATCTGGATGCTCTCGACCCATTCGCGGCGCCACAGCGGCTCGAACAGCGCATTGCCGAAACGCAGCGCGAGCAGGTTCTGCACCGGCTCCTTGCCGAGATAGTGGTCGATGCGATAGATCTGCTCTTCCGCGAAGATCTCGCCGACCGCGTCGTTAATCGCATTCGACGACTTCAGGTCGTAACCGAGCGGCTTTTCCAGCACGATGCGCGCGTTTTCGTTCAGGCCGACGGCGGCGAGCGCGCGGCAGATCGGCACGAACAGCGACGGGCCCGTGGCCAGATAGAACACGCGGATGCCGGGCAGCGCGGCGATGCCGTCGCGCAGATGCGTGAAGTCTTCGGCGCGCGAGAGGTCGAGCTTCACGTAGGCGATGCGCTCGAGGAAGCTCGCCCACGCGGCTTCGTCCAGACCGTTCTTCGAGACGTGCGGCTTGACGTGTTCCTCGACCCACTGAAGGTAATGGGCGCGGTCGTCCTCATGGCGCGCGACGCCCACGATCTTGCCCGACTCGGCCAGCATGCCCGAGCGGTGCGCCTCGAACAGCGCAGGCAGGATCTTGCGCATCGCCAGGTCGCCGGTGGCGCCGAAGAGCACGAACGTGAAACCCGAATCGGTAGGGAATTGCATAGTCTCCGTCACAGTCCAGAGGGGGCCGCGGAACAAGGGTGAAGCAGGCGCCGGCGGCATGCCGGGCGGGCTCCGTCGGGCGGCCGTAGTCCGATAAAATTTTTTTTGACACTGAATTGTAGTTTAACTACAATCCAAATCAAGAGGTAACGTTCATTCGATGAAAAAAGTGCTGGGAAGCGCGGCGCAGTGTGGGTTTGCGGCGTGTCTGCGGTGGTTTCGCACAGCAGTTTTTCGCGGGCGGACGGAACGTCCCTCATGTTAACGGACAATGGATTCGTCCATGTACGAGCCGGGCGCGGCAACAGACGCCTGGCCGTGGGATGTTCGGCCGCGTGACGCGTGCGGCGCCTCGACTGGCCGCGCACGTCAACCATGCGACGCGGCCGGTGAAAATCAAAAGAGGAGACAGTCTTTGCAATCCGAACCACTCATCTCTTGAGCGTCCAGCGGCCGGACACCGGCCCGCGGCCCGCGCGCATCTAAAGACAATACGCGCGCGCGGTACTCCGGCGCCCGTCCGTCCCGTGTTTTGCCTGTTTTAAGCCTGTTTGAACCACACGCACCCTGGCGACATCAGGGGCCAACCGTTTTTTGTTCAGGTGTCTGGAGGAGATAAGCAATGAAATTCCGAGCGATCATGGGCGCCCTGTGCGCCGCAGGTCTGATGGGCGGCGTGGCTACGGCACAGGCGGCCGAGTCGATCGAAGTGCTGCACTGGTGGACGTCGGGCGGTGAATCGAAGGCCGTCGGCGTGCTCAAGGACGACATGCAGAAGCAGGGCTACACGTGGAAGGACTTCGCGGTGGCCGGCGGCGCGGGCGCAGCTGCGATGACCGCGCTGAAGACCCAGGTGATTTCGGGCAACGCGCCGAGCGCGGCCCAGATCAAGGGTCCGCTGATCCAGGAATGGGCGGAACAGGGCGTGCTCGCCCCGATCGACTCGGTCGCGGGTGACTGGAAGGCCAACCTGCCGCCGCAGATCGACAAGATCATGCACGCGGACGGCCACTATGTCGCCGCACCGTTCTCGGTGCACCGCGTGAACTGGGTGTGGATCAACAAGGCTGCGCTCGACAAGGTCGGCGCCAAGGCTCCGACGACCTGGCCGGAATTCTTCGCCGTCGCCGACAAGCTGAAGGCCGCGGGCATCCAGCCGGTCGCAGCCGGCGGCCAGCCGTGGCAAGACCTGACGCTGTGGGAAGACGTGGTTCTCTCGCAAGGCGCGGACTTCTACAAGAAGGCCATCGTCGATCTGGACCAGAAGACGCTGACGTCGGCGCAGATGGTCGGCGTGTTCGACACGGTCCGCAAGATCGAGTCGTACATGGATAACGGCCGCACGGGCCGCGACTGGAACCTCGCCACGGCGATGGTCATCAACGGCAAGGCCGGCATGCAGTTCATGGGCGACTGGGCCAAGGGCGAGTTCGCGAACGCGAACAAGAAGCCGGGCGCGGACTACATCTGCGCACCGGTGCCGGGCACCTCGAAGGCCTACACCTTCAACGTCGACTCGTTCGTGTTCTTCCAGCAGAAGGGCCAGAAGGCGGCGACGCCGGGCCAGCTCGCGCTCGCGAAGACCATCATGAGCCCGGCGTTCCAGGAGCAGTTCAGCCTGTACAAGGGTTCGATTCCGGTCCGTCTGGGCGTGGACATGAGCAAGTTCGACGATTGCGGCAAGCAGTCGTACGCGGATGAGCAAACGGCCATCAAGGCCGGCGGCTACGTGCCGTCGCTCGCACACGGCATGGCGCAAGCCGACGCAACGGCCGGCGCGATCACCGACGTCGTCACGAAGTTCATGAACTCGAACCAGGATTCGAAGAGCGCGGTGGAAGCGCTCGCGAAGGCTGCGAAGACGAAGTAAAGCCGAAGTAAAGCCGCACGACAGCCGCATCTGGCTGTCCTGAAGCAAGCAGGGTGTGCCCGCGCGGCACACCCTGGACATGACGGTTCAGCCCGAACCCCATCATCGTGTGAAAGCCCGCGCGCTTTCGCACCGTAACAGGAGTTGCGCAGTGACTGCTTCTCTTAGCGGCAACGGCAAGGCGGCCACGCCTGCTACCCGCCGCGCGTCGCCGATGGCGGCGCTCGCAGACCGCTGGATCCCGAAGCTGGTGCTTTCGCCCAGCATTCTGATCAGCATCGTTTTCGTCTACGGCTTCATTCTGATCACCGGCTATCTGTCGCTGTCGAACTCGCGACTGATGCCGCGCTACGACTTTGCGGGCCTCGAACGCTACCGCGAACTGTTCGCCAACGACGTCTGGTGGACATCGGCGCAGAACCTCGCGTGGTTCGGCATTCCGTTCATCGCCGTCTGCGTCGCGCTCGGCCTGTTCCTCGCCATCCTGCTCGACCAGCAGATCCGCCAGGAAGGCGCGCTGCGCGCGGTGTTCCTCTATCCGATGGCGCTCTCGTACATCGTGACGGGCACGGCATGGCAGTGGATCTTCAATCCCGACATGGGCCTGCAGCAGGTGCTGCACCAGTGGGGCTGGACGAGCTTCCAGCTCGACTGGCTCAACGACCCGGACAAGGCCATCTTCTGTATCGTCGTGGCCGCGGTCTGGCAATCGACGGGCTTTTGCATGGCGCTGTTCCTCGCGGGCCTGCGCGGCGTCGACAGCGAAATCTTCAAGGCCGCCCAGGTGGATGGCGCGACGCTGCCCACGATCTATCGCAAGATCGTGATTCCGAGCATGCGTCCGGTGTTCTTCTCGGTGCTGCTGATCCTGTGCCACATCACGATCAAGACGTTCGACCTCGTCGTCGCGCTGACCGCGGGCGGTCCGGGCACGTCGTCGTCGCTGCCGGCCATCTTCATGTACACGTTTTCGTTCAACCGCGGGCAACTCGGCGTGGGCGCAGCCTCGTCGATGATGATGCTCGCCACCGTCGTGGCCGTGCTCGTGCCGCTGATGTATCTGGAATCGAGGAGCACGCGCAATGCAGCCTAAGATGAAGCTGAGCCGCGTGTTCGTGTACGCGGCGCTGATCCTGTTCGCGTTGTACTTCCTGTTCCCGCTGTACGTGATGCTGTCGACGTCGTTCAAGTCGCTCGACCAGATCCACTCGGGCAACATGCTGACGCTGCCGACGAGCCCGACCTTCGCGCCGTGGGTCAAGGCGTGGAGCGAGGCCTGCACGGGCGTGCGTTGCGACGGCATGCAGCCGTTCTTCATGAACTCCGTGAAGATGGTGATTCCGGCCGTGCTGATCTCGTCGATCATCGGGGCGTTCAACGGCTACGTGCTCACGCACTGGCGCTTCCGTGGCGCCGACGCGCTGTTCACCATGCTGCTGGTCGGCTGCTTTATTCCGTTCCAGGCGATCCTGCTGCCGATGGCGCGTCTCGAAGGCTTCTTCGGCCTCTCGAACACGATCGGCGGGCTGGTGCTGGTGCACGTCGTGTACGGCATCGCGTTCACCACGATGTTCTTCCGCAACTTCTACGTGAGCGTGCCGGCCGAACTCGTGAAGGCCGCGCGCATCGACGGCGCCGGTTTCTTCATGATCTTCACGCGCATCATGATGCCGCTGTCGCTGCCGATTTTCATGGTGTGCCTGATCTGGCAATTCACGCAGATCTGGAACGACTTCCTGTTCGGTATCGTGTTCTCGGGCGTCGATTCGATGCCGATCACGGTGGCGCTGAACAATCTCGTGAACACCTCCACGGGCGTGAAGGAATACAACGTCGACATGGCCGGCGCGATCATCGCCGCGCTGCCCACGCTGCTCGTCTACGTGATCGCCGGCCGCTACTTCGTGCGCGGTCTCACGGCGGGCGCGGTGAAGGGTTAAACCTGTCGGTCAGGGCGGGCGCGATGGCGCCGGCCCTGGTCTCATGCGCGATAGCGCGCAGTGATCAAAAGGATTCATAGCATGGCAAGCCTTTCCATTCGCGACGTCTACAAGACCTACCCGAACGGGGTGCCCGTCCTCAAGGGCGTGAATATCGATATCGAAGACGGCCAGTTCCTGATTCTGGTCGGCGGCTCGGGCTGCGGGAAATCGACGCTGCTCAACATGATCGCGGGTCTCGAAACCGTGACCAAGGGCGAGATCTGCATGGACGGCAAGGTCGTCAACGACCTCTCGCCGAAGGATCGCGACATCGCGATGGTGTTCCAGTCGTACGCGCTCTATCCGTCGATGACGGTGCGCGAGAACATCTCGTTCGGCCTGAACATCCGCAAGGTGCCGAAGGCCGAGCAGACGCAGATCGTCGACCGCGTGTCGAACATGCTGCAGATCCAGCATCTGCTCGACCGCAAGCCGGGCCAGCTCTCGGGCGGCCAGCGTCAGCGCGTGGCGATGGGCCGTGCACTGGCGCGCGATCCGATCATGTTCCTGTTCGACGAGCCGCTGTCGAACCTCGACGCGAAGCTGCGTATCGAGATGCGTTCGGAAATCAAGCTGCTGCATCAGCGCGTGGGCAAGACGATCGTCTACGTGACGCACGATCAGATCGAAGCCATGACGCTCGGCGACCGCATTGCGGTGATGAAGGACGGCATCGTTCAGCAGTTCGGCGCGCCGCAGGACATCTACGATTCGCCTTCGAACCTGTTCGTGGCCGGCTTCATCGGCGCGCCGCCGATGAACTTCATCAACGGCAAGCTGGTGGAGCAGGGCTCGGGCGTGGGCCTCGAACTCGACACGGGCGTGGCGCGCAACGTGCTGAACCTGCCGTTCGAATCGAACAAGCTGCGCAGCTACATTGGCCAGGAAGTGGTGCTGGGCCTGCGCCCGGAGCGTATTACCGACGCGCGCAGCTCGCACGACGGTCACGGTCACGAACTGCAGCGCCACACCGTGAAGGTGGACGTGATCGAGCCGACCGGCCCGGACACGCTGGTGTTCGCGCAGGTGAACGGCAAGCGCGTGGTGAGCCGCGTGCACCCGGGTGCGAATCCGCAGCCGCTCAACAACATGGACCTGCTGTTCGACGTTTCGAAGGCCGTGCTGTTCGACCCGAAGACGGAAGAACGTATCGCTTAAGCGGTCGCTTAAGCGGTACGGCTGCCAGGGCGCTGCGATGGCAGCACTGCTGGCACCGGGACAAAGCCTCACGCGTGACATGCGCGTGAGGCTTTTTTCTTTGGATGGCTAGCTGGTCACGATAAACGGCCGCTCGACGATTTCATGAAACGTGCCTGGCAGCGCTTCGCTGAGTCGTGCCGTGTAAGCGCGATGACTCTGCGCGATTTGCCGAAGCTTGCGGCCAGTGGCTTTGGAAAGCGTGTAGGCGCCTTCGAGGTCGGCGAGTTGTGAGAGCAGCGTGACGAGTTCGGCGTTCGCGGGCGAGTCGGCGCTCACGTGCGTGCGCTGCAACCGCGTGCGCAGCCGGATGGCTTTGTCGAAGTCGGCGATGCGCCCCATGACGCGCGCGAAGACCCAGATGGCGGCCATCAACGTGTCGAAGGCGCCAAACTCTCTCAGGTATCCCAGGAAAATATCGGTCATGTGGCTCTCGCTTTCCATTCGTTCAGCACTACGCCTGCGCCATAGTAGGCGATCGCCCACCAGAATGGATGATAGGGAATGACGTCTTTTACCGATTCGCTCAACGAAGCTAAAACAAGATAAAGCCACCCGGCCGTACCGATGACAGCGGCCCAGACGCCCGCCTGAGCCAGCCGTTGATCGAGCCAGCCGCGGCGGCCGGACACCACGCCGGATTCGGATGCCGATAGCGACGTCAGATCCGTCAACGCGATGAACAAGGCGATGCCGCCCGCCGCGAGCGAGCTGGGAAAGAAGGCGTCGCTGTCGCTCTGGCCGAGCGCGACGCGCAACAGGTACTCCACGCCGCCCATCAGAATGGGCAGCGCGTAGACGAGCTGACGTGAGGTGGCGTGGAGGCCGTTGGCGGTCATTGCAGCGTGGCGTGGTGTTACGTTGCGGATCGGTCGGACACACCGATGACCATAACGAAACGCGCTCGCGCGCAACAGCTAGCCGGATGGCGTAGGGCGCGGCCCACACGCGAAGCGCGTGCGTGGCGGCGGCGCCACGTGTTTATCGATCAGGATGCCCGGCGTGCGGATGATGATGCGCGTGCCCGGCGCCATGCGGCTGCAGCAGCACGAGCACCGCGCCCGCGCCGCCGTCGTGCGGCCGCGCCTGGCAGAACGCGATCACTTCTTCCTTCTGCACCAGCCACGCGCGCACCTTGCCCTTGAGCACCGGCTCCTTGCCGGCCGAGCCCAGCCCCTTGCCGTGAATCACGCGCACGCAGCGCAGCCCGCGCTTGCCGGCTTCGCGGATGAACGCCTGCAGCGCCTCGCGCGCTTCCTCGCGGCGCATGCCGTGCAGGTCGAGCTGCGCCTGGACGATCCACGTGCCGCGGCGCAGCTTCTTCACCACTTCCTCGCTGATGCCGGGGCGGTGGTAGTAGAGCGTGTCGTCGGTGTCGAGAAAGGCTTCGGGATCGAAGTCGTCGGAGATGGCTTCGTGCAGCACGGCCTGTTCGTCGCGCTGGGTTTGCAGCGGCAGCGGCACCGGCGAGCTGCGGCGCGGCTGCGCGCGCGGCGGCTGCTTGAGTGGCGCGATCTGGCCGATCTCGCGGCGGAAGAGATCGCTGTCCGCGGCGGCTTCCACACGCGCGGCCTGAACGGCGACGCGTTGCTGCTCGCGCTGGCGCGTCTGCACCTTGAGCGCATCGCGCAGGCTGCCGAGGCCGGCGAAGCCGGTCTGCGCCTTGCCGGCGTCGGA